>JBAIYN010000205.1:0-1546 GCA_037915775.1 Burkholderiales bacterium
CGGTGCGCGTCATGCTCGGTGTCTGCGTCGGTGTCCCCGTGGGCACGGCGCTGTTCGTCGCCGTCGCCGTCAGTGTCACGGTCCGTGTGGCCGTCCAGCTCGGCGTGAACGTCGACGTGGAGGTAGCGGTCGGTGTCGCGGTCGCGACTGCCGCGTTCGGTTGCAGGTTCATGTAGTACGAGAACTGGCACGGGCCCGCCACGGCTCCCCAGGGGTTGGGGGCGCTGGGGAATTGCTGGTTGCCGACCCATCGAGAACACGTCGGGCAGGTCGGATACACCGCACTCGTACAGGCGGTGGATTCTTGCGTCAGCCACTGTAGCGTGTCGTCGTCCGTGGTGAACGCGACCCAGTAGCGGCTGTTCGGCGCCAGCGTGGTACAGTTGGCGTTCGACAGGTCGAGAGTATTCCATGCGTTCGCCAGCGGCGTGGCCGTGTTCTGCGCCTCGCACAGCTTGTTGCCGTTATCGTCGTAGATCGCGCACTTGACGTGAGCGCCAGCTGCGAACGTGCCGACACGCGCCGCACAACTGCGCACCGCGTAGCCGCCACTATTGCCGCTGGTCACGCAGGAAACTCCCTGCACGACATTGGCATCGCCGGTGTCGGCGCCGCTGCTGAAGCCGACGTTGCCGCACGATACCATGCCGGTAGCAGTCGGCGTCGGGCTCTGGGTCACCGTCGGCGTTCGTGTCAACGTCGATGTTGGCGTAGCAGTCGGAACTTGTGTCGGATTGGACGATGTCGGCGTGGCGGTGAACGTCGAGGCCGTTGGAGTGGCGCTCGGGTTTTGCGTGGAACCGGTGGGCGTGGGCGTGGAGCTCACGAGCAGCGAGAGCTCGTTCGACAGGCCACTCTCCGTTCCCGAGCCGTCGTAACACGTCACCGCGAAGTAGTTCATCGTGTTCATCGGGAGTCCGGTGGTCATGTAGCGGACAATGCCATCGGGGTCTGGCGCGATGACGCCAACGTCGATACCGGCACCGTACTGCTGCCCACCTTGGCGGATGTACACCTTGTACCCGCCCATTCCACTCATCGGCGACCAGGATAGCTCCGCGTCGAAGGCGCGTGCGAGTCGCGCGTTGAGTCCACTCATCACCAAACAAACTGTCAAACCCAGTGCTGCAGTGCGGACTCGCGGTGAGAGCGTGCAGCGCATGACAGAGAGGCACCAGATCAAGGAGCATGCCGTGCGCGAAGCAGCGCCGTGCAATCGTTGAATTGAAAGGTGCCTTGGCAGTGGCCATGGAAGGTGGCGTTACCAATCGTTCAATCTCGCGCGAGTTCGTCGACAAATTAACTGAGCATCTGCTGTGCGTGTGCTGCGCGCAGGATGCGGAGCGCCGAGATCGTGCGACGCTTGCGATCAGCAACGGTCAGTACGCGGGCACGCAGCCGCGCGCATCGACAGAAGATGCGTCACCTTTCGACGCCGATTAGCACCTGCCGAATGGGCATGAGACAAATTGCGCCGTGGCCAAGCCGAGCGTATGAATTCTCGAAGGCATGCATCGACAACGAAGGAGCGCACGAATGACTCGCG
>JBAIYN010000460.1:0-19098 GCA_037915775.1 Burkholderiales bacterium
GCCAATTCGCAGATCCACCGCTTTCTGATCCTGCACAAGGAACTCGATCCGGATGACGACGAACTGACGCGCACGCGCAAAGTGCGGCGCCGGTTCATCCAGGAAAAGTACGGCGTGCTGGTCGATGCGCTGTACTCCGGCAAGAGCGAGCAGTACATCGAGACACAGGTCAAGTTCGAGGACGGGCGCACCGGCATGATCAGCGCCACCCTGAAGATCCGGGACGTTAAGACCTTCGCGCCGGTGGCGCGCGCCGCATGAGGGTCGTGGCCCGATGACGGGGAAGAACTGGCTGGCCGTGATCTGTCTGGTTGCAGGCGTGGTGACGGCAGCCTACGGCCTCGCGCACGGCATCTGGGTTCTGGCATTTGCAGGGATCGCGCTGGTGCTGGTGTTCTGGTACCTGGTCTGGCAGTGGCTTGCCGGTGTGAGCAAGCCGATGGGCGCGGAGGGACAGATCAAGCCGGCCGCCAACGCCGCCTGGAAGTTGAGGGATCAGGCGGTCGCCGACGCAACGGAAAAGAAAGAGTAGCGGCATGGCGGAACGGCACATCGGCGACGTGATCCTCGAGGTGGATGGGATCTCGCTGGCGTTCGGCGGTGTCAGGGCGCTGACGAACGTGTCATTCGATGTGCGCGAGCACGAGGTGCGGGCGATCATCGGTCCGAACGGGGCCGGCAAGAGTTCGATGCTGAATTGCATCAACGGCGTGTACTCGCCGCAGAGCGGGAAGATCACTCTGCGCGGCAAGACCTTCGCGCGCATGAGTCCACGACGCGCCGCGGAAATGGGCATCGCGCGCACGTTCCAGTCGCTCGCGCTCTTCAAAGGCATGAGCGTGCTCGACAACATCATGACCGGCCGCAACCTCAAGATGCGTAGCAACCTGCTGCTGCAGGCGGTCCGGATCGGACCGGCGCTGAACGAGGAGCTGCGGCACCGGGAGTTCGTCGAGCAGATCATCGATTTCCTCGAGATCCAGGCCTATCGCAAGACGCCGGTTGGCCGGCTTCCCTATGGGCTGCAGAAGCGCGTCGATCTCGGCCGCGCGCTCGCGATGGAGCCCACGCTGCTGCTGCTCGACGAGCCGATGGCGGGGATGAACACCGAAGAGAAGCAGGACATGTGCCGCTTCATTCTCGACGTCAACGACGAGTTCGGCACGACGATCGTGCTGATCGAGCACGACATGGGCGTGGTGATGGACCTGTCCGACCGCGTGGTGGTGCTCGATTACGGCAAGAAGATCGGCGACGGCACGCCGGATGAAGTCCGATCGAACCAGAACGTGATCGACGCGTACCTGGGCGTCGCCCATTAGAGAGATGCAGGCATGGGCAAATTGAAGAGCAACTGGCCGATCGTCGCTCTGATCGTCGGACTGCTGATCGGCATGGTGTTGCCGCTGCTGCTCGGCCTGAGCGCGCCCGGGTTCTACATCGAGGTGCTCATCGGCGGCCTGATGTCGGGCGTGCTGTATTCGCTGGTCGCCCTCGGGTTTGTGCTGATCTTCAAGGCATCCGGGGTGTTCAATTTCGCGCAGGGTGCGATGGTGTTGTTCGCGGCACTGGCGATGGCGCGGCTGGCCGAATGGATTTCGCCGCTGATCGGCGTCGAGAGCAGGCTGCTAGGAAACCTGATCGCGTTCATGCTTGCGCTGGCCATCATGGTTGCGTTTGCCTGGCTGGTGGAGCGCCTGGTGCTGCGGCACCTGGTGAATCAGGAGGCCGTGGTGCTGCTGATGGCGACGCTCGGAGTGAGCTATTTCATCGATGGGGTGGGGCAGACGATCTGGGGCAGCGACATCTACGAGATCAACCTCGGCCTGCCGAAGACCCCGATGATCGTCCTCGACAAGCTGTTCGACGGCGGGGTCCTGATCAACCTCGAGGATCTGGTCGCGGCGCTGGCTGCTGCGCTGCTCGTGATCGCACTCGCAGCGTTCTTCCAGAAGACGGCGACCGGGCGCGCGTTGCGGGCGGTGGCGGACGATCACCAAGCCGCGCAGTCGATCGGGATACCGCTGAACAAGATCTGGGTGATCGTGTGGGCCGTGGCGGGCGTCGTCGCACTGGTGGCCGGCATGATCTGGGGCTCGAAACTGGGAGTGCAGTTCTCCCTGACGCAGGTCGCACTGAAGGCGCTGCCGGTGGTCATTCTGGGTGGATTGACTTCAGTCCCCGGCGCGATTCTCGGCGGTTTGATCATCGGTGTCGGCGAGAAATTCGCCGAAGTGTTCCTCGGTCCGGTGCTGGTCAAGGCATTCGACCTCGCCGGCGGCGGCATTGAAAACTGGTTCGCCTACGTGCTGGCACTCGCGTTTCTGCTGGTGCGGCCGGAGGGGCTGTTTGGTGAAAAGCACATCGATCGCGTATAGCGATCGATGCGCTTTCGTCGGAGGCTAACTTGTGAAGCAAGTTAAGCGAGTGAAGCGAGCGGCCAGAAACAAAAGCACATCGATCGCGTTTAGGGTCACATTTTCGGTTTGTGCGTTGTCGGTTCGCCGATAACGGACAACGAGCAACGGACAACGAGCACCGATGCTTTACAGAGAAAACGGCCAGTTCAAGACGAGCTATCGCTCGGACCAGCAGCTCCTGCCGATCCTGCAGGACCGCTGGTTCGTTTGGTCGGTCGTTGCGCTTGCGTTCCTGGCACTGCCCCTGATCGCCAGCGATTACCTGTTCCGCGCACTGATCGTTCCCTTCCTGATCCTGACCATTGCGGCGATCGGGCTGAACATCCTGGTCGGCTACTGCGGCCAGATCTCGCTTGGCACCGCCGCGTTCATGTCGATCGGCGCCTATGCAGCCTACAACCTGGCCGTCCGCGTCCCGAGTCTGAATTTCATCATCGTGCTGCTGCTGGCCGGTCTGGTCGCGGCCGCGGTCGGAGTCGTGTTCGGGGTTCCGAGCCTGCGCATCAAAGGCCTGTACCTGGCGGTCGCCACGCTGGCGGCGCAGTTCTTCATCGACTGGATCTTCGCGCGAGTGAAGTGGTTCACCGACTACTCGCCGTCCGGGTCGGTCTCGCCGGCGCCGATCAACATGTTCGGCTGGTCGATCGAGCAGCCGATTCACAAGTACTGGTTTGTGCTCGGCGTCGCGGTCTTGATGACGCTTCTGGCGAAGAACCTTGTGCGATCGCATATCGGCCGCGCGTGGATGGCGATCCGCGACATGGACGTGGCGGCCGAAGTGATCGGCATCCGTCCGCTCTATGCCAAGCTGACGGCGTTCGCGGTCAGTTCATTCTTCGCCGGCGTCGCCGGAGCGCTGTGGGGCTTCCTTTACCTGGGTGCGTGGGAACCATTGGCTTTCAGCATCAATCTGAGCTTCAATCTGCTCTTCATGATCATCATCGGGGGGATGGGATCGATTCTTGGCAGCTATTTCGGTGCCGCGTTCATCGTCGTGCTGCCGCTCCTGCTGAACCAGCTCCCGATCTGGTTCGGTATCCCGCTGTCGACCGCGATGATCTCGCACCTCGAGGCGATGATCTTTGGCACCTTGATCGTGTTCTTCCTGATCGTCGAGCCGCACGGACTGGCCCGGCTATGGGCGATCGGAAAGGAAAAACTGCGCTTGTGGCCGTTCCCACACTGAAACAGATCCAACCAGCGTCCGGACGTGACAACCCCGGCAACGACCTTCGAAAGGAGACTCGCACCATGAGATTCGCAACGTTCAAGGCCATCACGGCCGCGGTCAGCGTCGTTGCTGCGCTGAGCAGCGGCGCCGTCTATGCGCAGGCGAAGGAGCAGTTCTTCCCCGCGCTGCCATACCGCACCGGCGCGTACGCGCCCAACGGCGTTCCTTGGGCCAACGGTTACCTTGACTACCTGAAGCTCGTCGACGCCCGCGATGGCGGTATCAACGGCGTGAAGATCACTTTTGAAGAGTGCGAAACCGCGTATGACACGGCTCGCGGTGTCGAATGCTATGAGCGCCTGAAGGGCAAAGGGCCAACCGGCGCGACGCTGTTCCAGCCGCTGTCGACCGGGATCACTTTCGCGCTGACCGACAAGACCTGGACCGACAAGATCCCGCTGATCACAGCCGGTTATGGCCGGGCCGACTCGGTTGAGGGCGAGGCGTTCCCGTATAACTTTCCGTTGCTGGGCACCTACTGGGATGGGGCGGACATCCTGGTCCAACACGTCGGCAAGATCAATGGCGGGCTCGACAAGCTGAAGGGCAAGAAGATCGCCCTCGTGTATCACGACTCGCCCTACGGAAAGGAACCGATTGCTGCGCTGCAGGAGCGCGCGAAGATGCACGGCTTCGAGCTGCTGCTGCTGCCGGTCACGCACCCAGGAGTCGAGCAGAAGGCCACCTGGCTGCAGATTCGCCAGCAGCGCCCCGACTACGTGTTCCTGTGGGGCTGGGGGGTGATGAACTCGACCGCACTCAAGGAAGCGGTGGCCACCGGGTATCCGCGCGACAAGATGTATGGCGTGTGGTGGTCGGCGGCCGAGCCCGATGTGCAGCCGGTCGCGGCCGACGCCAAGGGCTATCACGGCCTCGCTCTGCATGGCGTCGGCCAGTACAAGGTGCACGCCGATATCCTGAAATATGTCTATGCAAAGGGGCAGGGCTCGGGTCCGAAGGAGGAGGTAGGCACCGTGCTGTACAACCGCGGCATGATCAGCGCAATGCTGGGGGTAGAGGGCGTGCGCCAGGCCCAGGAGCGCTATGGCAAGAAGCCGCTCACCGGCGAACAGGTTCGATGGGGACTGGAGAACCTGAACCTCGACCAGAAACGCATCGATGCACTGGGATTCAACGGCATGATGCGGCCGCTATCGACGAGTTGCCGCGAGCACTCTGGCTCGCATTCCGCGCGCATCCAGACCTGGGACGGCACCAAGTGGACCTTTACGTCTGACTGGTACGAGGCCGATCAGCAGATCCTGCGCCCGCTGATCGAGCGCACAGCAGCCGCGTACCTGGCGGAGAAGAAGCTGACGCGCCGCGATTGCGCGAAAGAGCTGACCGCATCGGCTGCCGCACCCGCGCCGGCCGCGAAACCGGCCGCGAAGAAGTGACGCGACAAGCTGGCACGGCGGCAGGCCGTGCCACCGTCAAGGGTTCGATCCGCTCCGTCGCCCATCAGGGGTGGAGCGGATCGGCGCTGGACGAAATGGGGAAATCCCTATGACGTCGCCGCTGCTGACCGTCAACGGCATCGAAGTCATCTACAACCACGTAATTCTCGTGCTCAAGGGCGTGTCGTTGACGGTGCCCGAGGGGGGCATCGTCGCGCTGCTGGGCGCCAACGGCGCTGGCAAGACGACCACATTGCGGGCGGTGTCGAACCTGCTGCATGGCGAGCGGGGCGAAGTCACCAAGGGGTCGATCGAATATCGGGGCGAGAAGATTCAGAAGATGACCGCGTATGACCTCGTCAAACGAGGCGTGGTCCAGGTGATGGAAGGCCGCCGTTGCTTCGCGCACCTTACGGTGGAGGAGAACCTGCTCACTGGCGCCTATACCAGCGACGAGTCGCGCGGGGAAATTGCCGCGCGGCTGGACAAGGTTTACGCGTACTTCCCGCGCCTGAAAGCGAGGCGAGAGAGCCAATCCGGATATACGTCCGGTGGCGAGCAGCAGATGACGGCGATCGGTCGCGCGCTGATGGCGAAGCCTTCGATGATCCTGCTCGATGAGCCTTCAATGGGCTTGGCGCCGCAAGTCGTCGAGGAAATCTTCGGCATCGTGCATGACCTGAACGAAAAGGAGAGGGTGTCGTTCCTGTTGGCCGAACAGAACACCAACATCGCGCTTCGTTATGCGCACTACGGCTATATCCTGGAAAACGGACGTGTGGTGATGGACGGAGCCGCGCGCGAACTGGCCGAGAACGAGGACGTCAAGGAGTTCTATCTCGGGCTGGCGAAGGAAGGCCGCAGGAGTTTCCGCGACGCCAAGTTCTACCGGCGACGCAAACGCTGGCTGGCCTGAATGACGCGCGCTGCCGTCGCATCGTTGGTGATCATCGGGCTGGCTGCGTGCACTGGCCGGCCGGAATCTACGCCGCTGCCGACGCGGCAGACCGCGATCGATCCGGTGATGAAGAAGCTCGACGCTGCTGCCCAGCAGGAGCAGAAGCGGCGCGAAGAAATGGAACAGGCAGTCAAGTAGACAACCGATGAAGGCCGAATACTTCGACGCCCGGGAGACCCGGGATCCGGCCGCGCGCGAACACGACCTGATGGCGCGCCTGTCCGCGCTCGTGGAAGCGGCGCTCATGGCGCCTGGCTGGCGCGCGCATCTCGGGAACATCGACCCGCGTGAGATCAATTCGCGTGCCGCGCTTGCGCGACTGCCGGTGCTGCGCAAGGGTGATCTGATCGAGTTGCAGCGCGATGCCCCGCCGTTTGGTGGGTTCATCCCCGGGCCAAAGTCCGCCTTCGGCCGCATGTTCACTTCGCCCGGCCCGATCTTCGAGCCGGAGGGGCGACACGACGACGCGTGGCGATCCGCACGCGGACTCTTCGCCGCCGGCTTCCGCTCGGGCGACATCGTGCTGAACACCTTCTCCTATCACATGACGCCCGGCGGTTTCATCCTGGACAGCGGCGCTCGTGCGGTGGGCTGCGCGGTAATACCGGCCGGACCAGGCAACACCGAACAGCAACTCGACCTGATCGCGCGTCTGCGGCCGAATGCGTACGTGGGTACTCCGGATTTCCTGAAGATCCTGCTAGATGCCGGCGTTGTTGCCGGGAGGCCGGCGGCCTCAATTCAGAAGGCCGTCGTCTCCGGCGCCGCGTTCCCCCCGACATTGCAGGCGGATATCCGATCACGCGGAATCGACGCCTATCAAATCTACGCGACCGCGGATCTTGGGTGTGTCGCCTACGAAACCGTTGCGCACAACGGAATGGTGGTGGCGGAAGATGTGCTGGTGGAAATCGTGCGGCCGGGTACCACGGAACCCGTCGCGGATGGCGAAGTCGGGGAGGTCGTCGTTACGTCATTCGATCATGACCATCCGTGGATACGGCTCGCCCTGGGCGATCTGTCGGCGATCCTGCCGGGGGTCTCGGCATGCGGGCGGACCAACTCGCGAATCAAGGGGTGGATGGGGCGCGCGGACCAGACAACGAAAGTCAAGGGCATGTTCGTTCGGCCCGAGCAGATCGCGGCCGTGGCCCGCCGGCATCCGGAGCTGGGCCGCCTCAGGCTTGTCGTTGGCCGATCAGGCGAGATCGACACGATGACGCTGCGCGCCGAATCGGTCACGCACGATCCCAGGATCGCCGCTGCGGTAGGCGAATCGCTACGCGCACAGACCAAACTCGGTGGCACCGTCGAACTGGTCGCGCCGGGGTCCCTGCCGAACGATGGCAAGGTCATTGAAGACGTGCGCCCCGTTTAGACGAGGGCAAAAAGAAAGCCGCGCGATGCGCGGCTTTTCCTGAGATGCCAGTAACGTTACTTACGGCCGGCCCGCTTGGCCGTGGTTCCCTTCGCCGTCTTCCTGGATGCGGCTGATCTGGAGGGGAGCGCGGCGGTTGCCTTGATCGGCTGCCGCGCCGTGGGCTTTGATACCTGGGCGGCCTGTCGAGAAACAGTGGCTGCCGGCTTCTTGAGCCCCAAGGCGACATGCGCTGACGCCGCGGCTGCTGCGGCCGCGGCTGCCGCCTGCGCCGCCAGTTCGGCGGCGGTGGGCTTCAGGCTGATGACCTGCTTGCCTGGCGGTGGCGCGGCCTTTTCCTCCTTGATGTCCCAGAGTTTCAGCAGTTCCGCCTGGGTGGGCACGGTCCCCTGTGAAACTCGTGTCCGCCGGGCGGCGACCGAGTCGCGCACGATCTTCTCGACCACGTCGAGCGGGAGCCGGTTCAGGTCGGAAAACCGGATGAAGCTGCGCTTGGCGTCGACGCCCGGCAGCACATCCTTGTGCCGTGCAACTACTTCCTGCTCGGCGACATACAACGACATATGGCGGCGGCCCGATTCGAGCGCAAAAAGCGGGCCGTCCAGTTCGTAGAATGCAAGTCCGTAACGCATGCTCTCGCGTACGCCACGGGCAGAGCGGCGAATCATGCTGCATACGCGCGCCATGGCGACCCTGCGATCAGGCGGCAAGTCCCGCAGGTACGCGCCGACCGTCGTGGGCGTCATCATCATCAAAGTCCCCTCGGGCATGGTTCACTGCGACTGAAAGCAACGTGATATTTTAACCGACCGCCGGTCCGTCCTCACGGCGCACGCCCGTTGCGACAGAACGGGCCGCTGCCGGTCTCCAGCGATGGAACGCGTTTCCTGGTCTGAATCCTGACTTTTCGGTCGCGTCTGGCACCAAGGCGATGCCGCCTGGAGACTCTGACCACCGACTCGGATATCCGGCGATTCGATTGCAGTAACCCCTTGCCAGGCCGTTGGCCAAAGGTCACGCATCAGCGCTTGCAGTATTCGCACGATCGTGCTAATTTGTCGTCCATGGCATTCGGAGGCTTGAGCAAGGCGGAGGAGACCCGCGCGGCGATCGTCGACGCGGCGCTGACGATGGCCCAGGAGATCGGGCTCGAAGGGCTGACGATCGGCAGCGTGGCCGACCAGGCCGGGTTGTCCAAGAGCGGCGTTTTTTCCCGGATCGGCTCGCGCGAAGAATTGCAGATTGCAGTACTGAAGGAATACGAGCGCCGGTTTGCGGAGCAAGTCGTGGTTCCGGCATTGCGGGAGCCGCGCGGCCTCGCCCGACTGCGAGCGACGTGGCAGCGTTGGCTCGAGTGGTCGCGCTCCGGCTTGGGCGGGAGGGGTTGCCTGTTCATCAGCGGCGCGGTCGAGTACGACGACCGGCCGGGCGCTGTACGCGATGCGCTGCTGACGGGGTTGGCGGAGTTGCGCAAGCAATTGGCACGGATGGTCAGGCAGGCGATCGATCTGGGCGAGTTGAAATCGGACACCGACCCGGAGCAATTCGCCTTCGAGCTCTACGCGATCATTCTTGCAATGCACAACGACGATCGACTCTTCCGGGATGGCCGCGCTCATACGCGGGCGGGGACGGCGTTCGAACATGTCGTGACGGCCTGTGCCCGGGGGCCGACGCCGGATCAGCGGGCCATGCGGACGCCCTGATCCGGGCCCGTTTCTTTTTTTCAAATTTCGCACGGTCGTGCGATCATGGAGACAGTCATGGCAATTGCCCACCTGTTCAACGAAGCCGCCGTCGCACTGCTCGGACTCGCGGTGGATCTGTTGCTGCGCGCGGCGGGCGGTCCCGTTCAGTTGCCGAAGTCGAACGAGGACTTCGCCCTCTATTGACGCAGTCGGGCGCGGGCGCGGTCATCGGCGCTGCTCTCTGAGGTCGCCCCGAGGCGCAGCTAGCGCGACTCCTGCTGCAGGCGTCGCATCATTGCCTCTCGTGCCGGGAAACGCGTGCAATCGACCGCTGTGACCGGGGTGTCCAGGAACTTGAGCGCGCTGCGATCGGCGCGCACGGCGCCCGTCGCGCTTGCCAGCCGCAGTTCGGTGCCGTTCTTGCCGATGCTGCGCCATTTCGCGCCAACCACGACGTAGCCCGGATCGCCGCCAGCCCGTCCCGTGCACTGCACGCTCGCGCTTTCGCCGGCGACTTCGCCCGGCCAAGTGCGCTCGTCGATTACCTGGAATCTCAGCCGCGCCTGGTTGCCCGCGAGAATCTCGATGACCGATCGCCGCAGCAGCCAGCCGTGCACGGTGCCGTTGCAGTCGGCAACCCATACCTCGAGATCGGAAGTCCCAAGGGCCGCGCGCCAGGACGGCTCTACGGCGCACCCGGGCGGGAGCTGCAGACCGGCGCCGGGTTCGCTGTAGATGGGACGCGCGAGATAACCGGTCGGTGCCGACTGCGCGTCCGCCGCGCTCGCCGAAAGGAAGAGGACGACGATGGCCCAGGCCCGCAGGCTAATCGTGTGCACGGTAGAAGATAAAGTCGGCGGAGAAGTCCACGCGCAGCAATCGATTCACCTCGCTGGGCAGGCAACTGGGGGGAGGCATCCCACCGTGAGTGTTCACCCGTTGGACGTATGCAATCGATGCCAGGGCGCCGCGACCGAAAGACTTTGCCGACATCAGGACCCAGCGCAGGTCTTCGGGACTCGGCGCGTCCTCATATGCGGTAATGGTCGCGACGAGGCGGCTCCCATCACGATGCTCGAAAGTGAAGTTCGCGCCATGGCGCGCGACTAGTTGCCCTCGATCGTCGGTCAGATTGGCTTCGGGCTGACGAAAGTGCCAAAGGTATTCGCGTCCGAATGCCTCGCAACGGAATATCTGCACGCCGGTCCCCTTCAGGCGGAGTACCGGCTCGAACCGATCCGGGACGCGGATGCGGCTGAAGAAACCCAGCTCCGGTGCCTCGGGCGCGCCCGGCCTCGGCGGCGGCCGAACCGTGCCGCAACTGACCAGAACCGCCGCTGCAGTCAGTGCGGTCAATGTCCGAAGCGGGAAGGAAGATTGGGCCTTCATCAACCAACATCGCGGATGCGCTCGCTCTCGATTGCCACGGCTCCGGCCGCGGCAAGCCCCTGCAATATGCGGTCGATCATCGTCGCAAACGTCCGGTCCGCAAAGTACCGCCGATGGATGACGTGGAAGTACCGCGCGCGATCGAAGTGAAGGTATACAGCCTGCCGGCTCGTCTCACGCACCTGCATCAGCCAGAACTTGGTCAGCACCTTCAGCACATGGCGCGCGTTGCGCTCGGGACTGGCTCGCAACGCCTCAAGTCGCGCGTAAGCGCGGTCGAGCGCCGCATTGATCTCGGTGAACGGCGGACCGTGCCCAGGGATCACGGCACGCGGGCGCCGACGTTCGATCAGTTGCAGCGCGGCATGCTGCTCGGCGAAGCCGGACTCACCTTCGATCTCGGGAAAAATCGCGCCGAACCCGTCTTCCCACAGCGCGTCGGCCGAGACCAGAAGTCGTTCATCATCGTTGAACAACATGACCATATGCGGGTCGTGGCCCGGAGCAGCCAGCACTTCCCAATCGAGCCCGCCGAGCCGAACCATATCGCCCGGGTGCAGCAATTGGTCGTAACTGAAGCGAGGGCAGAACTGGCCGGTTGGCGCATATGTGAGCGCGTCCGTATCCCAGTTTGCGACGGCTGCTGCCTGGCCGGGCGGGATTGCGACAGTCGCGGCATGTGCTGTACGCAGTTGTGCATTGCCGCCAGCGTGGTCCGAATGCAGGTGGGTATTGATGATCCGGGTGAGTGGCCGACCCCCGCGGACGCGATCGATCAGCTGCAAAGTCTGCGCGGCATGTGCGTGGTAACCGGTATCGACCACGGCCGTTTCGTCGCCGTCGATGAACATGACGCTATTCGACGACAGCCAGCCGCGCTCAAGCACTTGAACCGTGGGCGGAAGGCGCGGCGCGACCGACATCTATCGATCAACGTCGCCGAGGATAGGCGGCGGCAATCGCGTCAAATGCCGCGAGCAGTTCCGGCGTGCCGCCGAAGTAGTAACGAAAGCGACCGTTGACACCGCGCACCACCAGCCGGCGCGAAAACGCCGGACCGCGCACGCGCGCGTGAAGGATTTCGCTCCATTCGGTCCTGCGCTCGACGAGGCCGCTCTGGCGGATGCCTTGGGTGTCGATCGTCGTTCGGGACGTAATCATGAAGTACCAGGTGCCGAGCAACGCGAAGACCGTTGCGCCGATGACGATCCAGCCATCGCCGTTCCCCGGCCCGATTCCCAGCACGAGGACCATGCGTGTGCCCCACACCAGGAGGGCTAGCACCGCAAGCGTGGCTGCGACGCGGAAACCGCGGCCATAGGCCAGGCCGGTGACCGGCGACTCGAAACTGACGCGCACGTTCACTGCTTGTCTGTGACCAGCAGGAGCGCGGTGGCTGACAGTGCGACTTCGCCGGCCTGGTTTATCGCCTCGCCGAGCAACGACACGAGCTCTCCCTGCAGCGACGGCTTGAACTCGATCCGTGTCACCGTCCATCTCAGGAGCAGCCTGTCGCCTGCTTTGACTGCCTTGCGGAACCTGAGCGAAAAGTCCAGTCCCAGAGGCTGAGCATGCTTGGAGTAGTGGGTCGCGGTCAGCGCCATCAGCAGTGACGCACTGTGCGTGCCGCTCGCCGTCAGACCGCCGAAGCGTGATCGCGCCGCCACAGCTTCGTCGTGATGCAGCGGATTGAAATCCTCCACCGACGCCGCGAAGCGGCGGATCTCGGCGGCATCGATGGACACATGCCGCTCGAACGTTTCGCCGACATAGGCGTTGCGCGGCTTGTAACCGGGTGGCTGGATGTCGTTCATTGCCTGCGCTTTGCACCGAGTGCGATCCGCCGCGCGCCCCGATACGGCTCGGAATCGAAAAAAGGATCGCCGCGCAGGCGGCCGAGCAGCATTTCGGTCGAGTCCTGGCCCCAGAACAGATCACCGTCGACGATCGCGGACGGAACGCCAAAAACCCCGACTGCAATTGCGGCTTCGGTATTCGCCCGCAAGCTGGCCTTGACCGCTGCGTCTTCGAGGATGGCGCGATCGACACCAAGTTCAGCGAGCAGCGCATTGAAAGCCGGGACGTCGTCCGGCGTGTGACCTTCCTGCCAAACCCATTCGTATATGCGCGCTACCACCGCCGGTTCGGACGATTTCACGATGGCAAGCCGCAGCAGGGACAGCGGATTGAAGGGAAACGTCGTGGGCATCTTCATCTGAACGCCGCGCGCATGGGCGATCCAAGAGATGTGCTGAAACGTGAACGTGCGCTTGGGCGCGATCTCCGCCGGACCCTTGGTGCCCCAGTGGGACAGCAACCCTGCGAACAGCACCGGAACACGTTCGACGTCTGCAACTGCCTCGATCTCCGACAGTCGCAATGACTGCAGATACGCGTACGGTGAAACAAAATCGAAATACCAGCGAACAGCAGGTCTCTTCATGGCATCAGACAGCCGCCCGCCGGCGCGGCAGCTCAGCCAGGACGGCGCGCTTCTCGTCTTCGGAGAAGACAGTCCAGCGCGCGATCTCGTCGATGGTGCGCCGGCAGCCATCGCAGTAGCCGGTCGCCGGATTCATTCGGCACACAGACACGCATGGCGAGGCGACAGACCCGGAAGCGGGCCTGACGGGGGTTGGCTGCTGCATGCGAGGCATCGGCTTGCTTCAAATGCAATATTCATTTTCACACATGCAATCGTCTTACGAAGTTCTTAGGAAATCCTTAGCGAACATTTAGCAGCGCCCCGGAACGCCCGTTCCTAAGCTTCGTGCTGTTCGATCCAACCATTGAAACGAAGGAGAAGATGAAGTGATGACATCGCGCTTCGACATCTACGGCCCGGTTCACAAGGCGCTGCGCGCCGCGATGACGGACACGCTGCTAGCCGTGGGCCGCATGGATGCGGGAGACGAATCCGAAACGATCGCGACGGTAGCGCGCGTGCGCGCGCTCCTTGCGCTGGCACGCACCCACCTGGAGAAGGAGGACGAATTCCTGCATCCAGCGCTGGAAGCGCGCCGTCCCGGGTCGAGTGCGGCTGCGGCGAAAGATCACAAACAGCACAAGCATTCGCTCGCTGCGCTCGAGGAGCTGATTTCACGTGTCGAGTCGACTCCAGGCCCGGCGCGGACTGCAGAGGCAAACCGGCTGTATCGCGCGCTCGCGCTCTTTGTTGCCGAAAACTTTGAGCACATGCATATCGAGGAGACCGATCACAACGCGACTTTGTGGGCAACCTACAGCGATGAGGAGCTGCGTGCGATGCACGACGCGCTGGTGGCGTCGGTCAAGCCGCAGGAAGCGGCTGATGTCATGCGCTGGATGGTGCCGAACATCGCGCCGGTCGAGCGCGCGGGCGTGTTGGGCGACATGCAACGCAAAGCGCCCGCGCAGGTCTTCAGTGGCGTGCTTGATCTGGTTCGCCCGCATCTTGCTGCGCGCGACTGGGACAAGCTGATGCGTGCGCTGGCGCCACTGCGCGTTGCTGCGTGACTGAAGAGAGGGAGGCTAACGACGATGAAGCGGGCACAATGGTCTGAATTTGCGCTGTGGAGCGTGGCATTGATCGCGGTTGTCCTGGCCATCGCGCCGGCGTTCGCGCAGGGAGGCGAAAGGTCCGTTGCCAGGGGCGACCACGTCAGTGTCGAACGGGGGCGATACATCGCGAAGATCGCGGGCTGCAACGATTGCCATACCGCAGGCTACGCGTTGAGCGGCGGCAAGGTTCCCGAAGCGGAGTGGCTGAAAGGTGATTCGCTCGGCTGGAGCGGACCGTGGGGTACGACATTCCCGGTCAACCTGCGTCTGTTCATGGCCAAATTGACTGAGGATGAGTGGGTCAAGTTCGCGCGGACGGCGCAATTGCGTCCGCCGATGCCCTGGTTCGCGCTGCGCGACATGAGCGATGCAGATCGCCGGTCGCTCTATCGATTTGTGAAGAGCCTCGGCGTACCTGGCGAACCGGCGCCCGCTTATCTGCCGCCAGGCCAGGCACCCAAGGGTCCGGTCGTGCAGTTTCCGGCAGCGCCGAAATAGTCATCCGCTCTCGGCGAGCCGCAGCGGGCGCGCGACGTCGAGCCGGAAGCGCCCGCGCCCCGTCTTGACGATGCGCATCGACGGTACGCGCTCCTCCAGTCGGCGCGCCAGCAGGATCAGCCGCGCCTCGAGGTTGTCGCCGATCTCGGGCAGGCGCAGCGACGGATCGAGGCGCAGTTCGCGATTCGTGAACTCCGAGTGGCGACCGGCTGCGTACTCGCGTGCCAGCCTCCACAGAATCGCGCCGGCCACGCCCTTGATCAGGTATTCGTTGTCGACGAACACGCTGTCGTTGGCGGCGAAGTGCCGGATTACGATCGGCTCGCCGCTTGCCGGTTCGGCGGCTGCGGGCGCAGAGGGCGATTCTTCGCTCGCGTCGGCGGCGGTCTGCAGCGCCGCGATCGTCGCGCCCAGGTGCGTGGCCACTGCGAGCAGCGCGTCCTCGTCCTCGTAGTCGAAGCGCGCCGCTTCCTCGCTCTCCACGTACAACGCACCGACCACGCGGCTGCCAAGCACGATCGGCGCCGCGAGCTGGCTGTGGGGTTCCGCAAGGCCCGGCAGCGGGATTTCGGTTTCGAGCTGATCGGCGGCGCCGCACGCGATCCACTGGTCGCGCACCGCGCGGCTATAGGTGTACTCGGCGGTGAAGTGCATGATGCGGATCGGCACGCGTTGCTCGGCTGCTACGCCGATCACACCCTGTCCAAGCGGGATTTCCGAGCCGACGCCCGATGTTTCGTATCCGCGCGATGCGACCGTGTACAGGCGTGGCGCGCGGCCCTTGCCGTGCTCGAGGATGAGCACCTTTGCGTAGCGGATGCCCAGGTGATCCTCGAGCGCCGCGAGCGCGTCGTCGAGCAGCGCGCGCAGGTCGCCCGCGGCGGCGATGCGCTGCGCGATCTGGCGCACGGCAGACATGGGTTGGTAGCGCCGCGACCTGGGCGGCAGCAGTGGGCCATCGACCGGCTCGATAGCCAGCACTCGATAGATGTCGGCGCCGCGCAGTCTGAACACGCCGGTCATGCCCGAGTGGGACGCTATTCCAGCCAGTCGCGCTTTCATGCTTTCAAACGTCGGACCGCTGTCTTCGGTGCGCAGGTATTGCAGCCGCAGCAGGTAGCGACGGCCCACCGTCGTGTCTCCGACGAACGCCGTCACGTATGGATTGGAGAGGATGTTCTCGCGGGTCTTGTTGAAGAACTGGTATGTCAGCGCCACGTGCTCGCGATCGACGTAATGGACCTGCGACACGTAGGTCACGTTGGGCGTGCCGTCGACGCTGCAGCTGGCGACCAGCGAAGGGATCAACCCCTCCAGGCAGGTGCGAATGCCTTCCAGGGGATTCGAGAGTGCGGGGTTCACTTGTCCAACTGCGCGCCGGCGCTCGGGCCGGGCGTCTGCTCGAACGCAGCGGTCGGCGTGAAGGACACCGCGATCAGCTGCTCGGGCACGAAATGAAAGTAGCAGCGCACGCCGGACTCGTAGTACTTCAGGGCGGTAAGGTGCGCCACCACGCTTTCGATCCGTTCGCGCGCGTACTCACGATCAGCCGGCGTCGCTGGTCCGATCTCGGCGCGCGCGCCCTTCAGTTGTATCGAGAGGTGGGTTCCCGGCTCGGTGAAGACCGCGGCGATCGGGTTGCCGGCGCGCAGGTCGCGCAGGACGTTCGCAGCCAGATGCTGATCGACGTACAGAGTCACGCGGCTGCGATCGCGACTCACGCGGCATGCGGCGGCCTTGAACACTGACGGCACATGGTCCGCGCCGCGCGACGCGATCGCGACGGACGCATGCGGCCGCGAAATGAACTCCGCGCGTTGTTCGTCTAGAGTGAAGCTCATCGGCTGCTTGCGCGCGATCCCGGTTCAGGAGCGCGGCATCGTAACGCCGCTTACCCGCGGCGAGCTATGGGGTTATTGCCCGTGCCGGATCCGTAGAACTTCTTAGCGTCGGTCATGGTGGGCTGGCGAGTTCCTTCCGGATGTCACTTCCGGGCAGGCGTACGCTCAGCTGCGCGCCCCATCACCTTGCGGGCGACAACCCCGGTCTTGCCCGGCGGTGTGGCCGCGATGCGCCGGAGTTTCACATGGATTTCGGCCTAACGGTTCGGCGACCAGCCCGGAGTCCGCTTCATTGAGCGCTGGCGCGTGCATTCAGTCTGCTCGATGCGGAGGCCGCTGACGAATGCCGACGGCGCGTCGCGCAGCGGACCGCTTGCGCCTGCTTCGAGTTCGGATCCAGGGATTCGATCCGACGAAATCGTGTCGCGCTGAGTCTATGGAATGATGCAGACCTTTCTGCCCGATCCATGGACCGCAGACCGCTCGACGCCACAGCCCTTGGCCTCATGGTGGTACTCACGATGCTTTGGGGCATGCAGCAGGTCGCGATCAAGCTCGCCCTCATCGGCGTTTCGCCGGTCGCGCAGGCGGCGATTCGTTCGGCGGTTGCCACCGTGCTGCTGCTTGCGTGGGCGCGGGCGCGCGCGATTCCACTGTTCGACCGCGATCGCACACTGGCGCCGGGCCTCATCGCCGGGCTGCTGTTCGCGGCTGAGTTCTTCCTGATTTACGTCGGGTTGAACCACACGTCGGCCTCGCGAATGGTTGTGTTCGTGTACCTGGCGCCGATCCTTACGGCACTCGGACTCGTATGGTTCGTGCCCGGGGAGCGTCTGACTGGGCTGCAATGGACGGGCGTGCTTGTCGCGTTCGGTGGGCTGGCGCTGGCGTTCGCCGATGGCTTCGCCACGCAGGCGCGCAGCACGGTGATCGGTGACTTATGCGGCGTGCTGGCGGCGACGATGTGGGCCGCGACGACGGTGTTGATCCGGGCAACGCGGCTCGCGCCCGCGCGCGCGGAAAAGACGCTGCTATATCAGCTCGCCGTTTCGGCCCTGCTGCTCGCGCTCGCTTCGCTTGCGATCGGCGAGCCTGGCGTGGTCCGCATCGACGCTGTTGTGTTCGCCAGTCTTCTATTTCAAAGCGTCGTGGTCGCGTTCGCCAGTTACCTCGCGTGGTTCTGGCTGCTGACCAGGTACCTTGCGGCGCGCCTGGCGGTGTTCTCGTTTCTGGCGCCGATGTTCGGCGTGACGTTTGGCGTGCTGCTGCTCGGCGAGTCTCTGTCGATGCGGTTTGGGATTGCGGCGATCGCCGTCGGCGCCGGAATCGCGCTCGTGAATCTGAGGCGTGCTTAGTCCTTAGTCAATAGATCCGACGTTCAAGCGCCAGACCCCGGGGCTGGTCCGATGGAGCTCCGGTTGCGGGCATTCCATTCAGCATTTGCCAAACGTCGCCTGGCGGCCCTCAGGCTGGGCGTTGAATCGCATGGAGAAGAAGCACGGGCCGGTCACCTCGCCAGGAACAATTTATGGCGGGGAGATATCGAATTGAATGGTCGTGGACGAGCCGGTCCGAACGGCGGCCGCGCCGGCGCGCCGGAATTGAGCCAGTCTCTCGTGGGATCCGGACCGCCCGTCACCGCGCCCCGGGGCGTCATGAAGACGCGAGTGGTCAGCGTCAGTCAGCTCGTTGCACGCGCGAAGTGGCGTCAAGTGCCGCCTTGGGGCATGTGCGCCGTGTGATTTGACTTCCGATGTGGTGGGGGCCGCGACTGAAGAAGACCGGAGGCGGGCGGAACTGCTCAATTTTGGTCGACCCGGCTGTAGCCGCCGCCTGGGTCCGCTGCGGCGCAGCCCGCGGATGCTGCGATCAGGCTGCGGAACGAAGGCTAGGTTGAAGTTAGTGAGCACACACAATCACCCCTCCAGAGGCCTTTCTGCTTGTGCCACTTTGCACTCGATCAGGGCCGGGCGATCAGAACCGTGCTGGGTATCCGCCTCGTTTGACAAGTGCTTGTCACGCAACCATAATTTGCGGTTCCCTTACCGGAGGGGTGCCCGAGCGGCTAAAGGGGGCAGACTGTAAATCTGTTGGCTTACGCCTACGTTGGTTCGAATCCAACCTCCTCCACCACCAGCGAATGCAAAGGAAAACCCCGGCTATTTGCTTTTTCGTGCGGCGGGCGCAGCGGCTCGAGGCTTTCGCGCGTCGATTCGGCGGGCGGGTGTAGCTCAATGGTAGAGCAGAAGCCTTCCAAGCTTACGACGAGGGTTCGATTCCCTTCACCCGCTCCAAGTTTTTTGCAAGGTGCGTGATTGGCGCCTTCGCCCATGTGGCTCAGTGGTAGAGCACTCCCTTGGTAAGGGAGAGGTCACGCGTTCGATCCGCGTCATGGGCACCAGAATTGATTGATCAGGTAGGTTGGTGATTCAGTCGGCCGATCCGGTCGGCAAACAAGACGAGGCAGTCAGGAGTCAGCGATGGCCAAAGGCAAATTTGAGCGGACGAAGCCGCATGTGAATGTGGGGACGATTGGGCACGTGGATCATGGCAAGACGACGTTGACGGCGGCGATGACGCTGGTGTTGAGCAAGAAGTATGGTGGGGAGTTCAAGGCGTATGACCAGATTGATGCGGCGCCGGAGGAGAAGGCGCGCGGCATCACGATCAATACGGCGCACGTCGAGTACGAGACGGAGAAGCGGCACTATGCGCATGTGGACTGTCCGGGGCACGCCGACTACGTCAAGAACATGAT
>JBAIYN010000553.1:0-2032 GCA_037915775.1 Burkholderiales bacterium
GCGCCCGGTTGCTGGCGGGCGAGGTTTTGGCGGTAGAGGCCGACGAAATCGATCGGGTCGAGCAACAGCGGCGGGTAACCGGCATCGCGCGTCGCCGACGCGATGATGTTGCGCGCGAACGGGAACAACAGCCGCGGACACTCGATCATTACGAATGGATGCAGGCTTTCCTTCGGAATGTTCTGGATCCGGAAGATCCCGGCATAGACCAGCTCGAAACTGAACATCAACGTGCCCGTCGACTCGGCCTTGCCCTCGATCGACAGGATCACCTCGTAGTCGGTGTCCGAGGCGTTGTTGGCACTGACGTTGATCTGGATGTTGATCGCAGGCTGGGCCTGCTGCGGTCCGTAGGTGCGCGGCGCGTTCGGGTTCTCGAAGGAAAAATCCTTCACATACTGCACGAGCACGTTGAGCTGAGGCTGCGGCGCCTCCTGCTGGGGCGTACCATTGCCGTTGGCCATGAAACTCTCTCCTTGCGAGCCTGACTGCTTGCCGTCCAGGCGACGAATGCTCGGCCGTTCGCCGGCGCGAAACTGCCTAAATCAACGCCGCGGGCCCCTGACAGCACGCGACATTCCACCGCGGTCTCTGGTTCGAGCATGATCGTTTCGGAAAACCGGCATCCACTTTTCCGGATCATGCTCCAAAGGACCGGCGCGTGGCTAACACAGGGTTTACGCCACGGCAAATGGCCACCGCCGCGCCAATTTCTGCATCATGCTCTAAATTCGGCGGATTCGGCGGCCCATGGTGCGCCAGCGTTAACGGGTCGCCGGTAAAGTCGGGTGATATCCGCGGCGGGGTATTGGGTCGCAAACCGCGGCGATCGCGGTCATGAGGCCATTAATCGAGGCTTGGCGCGATGCGAAAACGGGCCTACATGGGTTAACTGAACTCCACCGAGGAACCCGCCGTCGCGATAGACGCTTGAGTTATCGGCGGTTCGTATCGATCGGAAAGAGCGACGTGGATAATATCTACACCATCATTTTTCTGGCGCTCGCGGTGTTCATCTTCCTGCGCCTGCGCAGTGTGCTCGGCCAGCGCACCGGTGCCGAGCGGCCGCCCTATGACCGCTCGCCCCGCGACGTGCTGCAGGGGAGCGCGCGCGGTGACAACAACAAGGTGGTGCCGCTGCCCGGCAATGTCATCGAGCATGCGCCGGCGGCGACGCCGACCGAACCTGCGCCGCCGGTCGATCGCTGGAAGGGCGTCGCGGAGCCGGGCAGCGATCTGGCGCTTGGCCTCAGCGCAGTGGCGAGGCTCGATTCGTCGTTCGACCTGCAGCACTTCCTGACCGGTGCCAAGGGCGCCTACGAGATGATCGTGCTGGCATTTGCCAGCGGCGACCGGCGCACCTTGAGCGACCTGTTGTCGCGCGAGGTCTACGACGGGTTTGAGGCGGCGATCCGCGACCGTGAGCAGCGCAGCGAGAAGGTCGAGCGCAAGTTCGTCGGCATCGACAAGACCGAACTGGTCAGCGCCGAGGTCCGGGGCAAGATGGCGCATCTGACCGTGCGCTTCGTCTCGCAAATCATTTCCGTCACGCGCGACAAGAGCGGCGCCGTCGTCGATGGCAGCCCGGACAAGGTCGCCGATGTCACCGATGTCTGGACGTTTGCTCGCGATGTGTCGTCACGCGATCCGAACTGGAAGCTGGTTGGCACCGAAAGCGGGCACTGAGACCGCCCTGCTCGCGCGCCGGATCGCCGTCGGGCTCTGCGCGGCGGTGCTGGCGCTGCCGCTCGCATATGATGCGGTGGGCCGTCCGCGCGTTGCCAGACATGCGGCGGTGGAATTTCCCCTGCATCCGCCAAAACCGTGGCCGCTGGAATTTCCCAACGCGCAGTATCTTCCGCTGGACTGGGCGCAAGTCGACGGTTGGGCCGATGATGACCAGCTTGCGGCGTTCAAGACGTTCCGCGCCAGCTGTCAGCCGATTGTTGGCGAGCGCGGCGAACCGGCGGCGCTGAAGACGCTCGGCACCTCGCTGCGCGAGCCCTGCCGGGCCGCGCGCAAGACCGACGTC
>JBAIYN010000283.1:0-3077 GCA_037915775.1 Burkholderiales bacterium
CTGGCTGACTGCGAGTGCGGCGCCGACGTATAGCGCGTGCGCATGGGCAACATCCGTGGCCTGAACTGTTCGCAGCGCCAACGCGGCATTTACGACGGCGCGACCTTCGGTCGCGTAACCCCGCATAATCCAGAAGCCCTGCAGTGCGACCGACATCTTTACCGCGATGAGAGGATCCGTCCCTCCTGCCATGGCGAGTGCGGTGGCACTGCGGAGGTTATCGAGATCCGCTTCGAGTCGATCTATCCATAAGGCTTGGTCGGCACCCATCAATCCTTGGCGCGCCTGTTTGGCCAGCACGAAGAAATAGTCGCAGTGGCGCGTTGCCATAGCCGCCCCTTCGCCAGCCTGATCAAGTTTCTCCAAGGCGTATTCGCGTATGGTCTCAAGCATCCGGTAGCGCGTGCCCTGATCGCGTTCTTCCATCATCGCCAGCGACTTGTCGACGAGCGACGTCAGCAGGTCCATCACGTCCAGACTGTCGATCGGATCGACGCCGCAGATCTGCTCGGCCGCAGCGAGATCGAATCCGCCGACGAAGATGCCCAGCCGCTGCAACATCTTTTGCTCGGAGGCATTGAGCAGGTCGTATGACCAATCCACCAGCGCACGCAGCGTCTGCTGGCGCAATTGCAGCGTCCGCGCACCTCCCGTGAGGACCTTGTAACGGTCGCGCAGCCTGACGTTGATATCGCTCACGGACAGAGATCTGACGCGTGCCGCCGCCAGTTCGAGCGCGAGCGGGATGCCTTCGAGCCGCGTCACCAGTTCTGCGATGGCGGGGGCTTCCCTTTCATTGAGGACGAAGGTCGGCTTTTGCGACTGAGCGCGTTCGACGAACAGGCGTACTGCGGGGGAGTTCTGCAGCGAAGGCAAGGAGGCGCTGCGCTCAGGAACCGGCAGCGGCAGAACCGGATAGGCCAGTTCGCCGGGCACGCGGAGCGCTTCCCGGCTGGAAGCGAGGATCCGCAGGTCGGGTGCGGCTTTTAGCACAGCATGAGCAAGCTCGGCGGCGGCTTGCGTCAAGTGCTCGCAGTTGTCGAGCACTATCAACACGCGTCGCGACTTCAAGTGCGCGCACAAAGTCTGGATCAGTGGCCGATCCAGCTCATCGCGTACGCCGAGCACTTGCGCGGTTTCGCTAACGACCAGTGCAGGATCGCGGATCGGCGACAAATCGATGAACCACACGCCGTCCGGATACAGGTGCTGGGTTTCGGCGGCGACCTGAAGCGACAGCCGCGTCTTGCCGAGCCCGCCCATGCCGAGCAGCGTCACCAAGCGAACCTTCGCGAGATGCGCCTTCAGATCGCGCAGTTCGCGGTCGCGGCCGACGAACGTCGTCGACTGCTGCGGCAGGTTGTTGGGGATCTCGCGAACCGGCAGCCAGCGTTCGCCGCTGCGCACGACCTGGTATGCCTTTTCGCCATCCTCCGGCGGTGAGAAGCGTGTTTCGCCGTCGCCGACCTCGAACAGCTCGATGGGGTCCGAGACGCCCTTCAGTATCCAATGGCCGTGTGACTGGATCGACAAGTTCGTTGTGCCGAGCCCCGATAGCGCGTCAGCGGTAACAAGGATTTGTCCACCTCGTGCAAGCGCCATCACCCGCGCTGCAGTAGGCTTCGCCAGCCCGTCGACCTCCAGAGGCTTTGCACCACGTGCAACATCCTCCGGCGGGTTTTCGCGCAGGATCACGGGCCCGAAATGCACCCCGGCGCGCGCGGGCAGTGGAACCGGCAGCTTTTCCAATGCGCTTTGGTAATCCCGTGCGTAGTTAACCGCGTCGGCGGCGTTGTCGAACAGCAGCAGCATGCCGTCGGTCTTGTCGATCTCGCGACCGCGCCATTTGGGCAGCAGGTCGCGCGCGGCACGATCATGTGCAGCCCAGACGCCGACCATCGCGGCGTCACCCAGCGATTCGGACAACTGGGTACTGCCGACGACGTCGGTGAGCAGCAGGGCTTTCGAGTCAGTCATGGAATGTGCGCCCCAGTCGGGGCGCGGCGCATAAGGTTGACTGCGAATTCGTCCCCGCCGGATCCCGAGAACGCGTGATGCGGCGGAACTCAACGAACCAGATCGGCAGCGACGTAAGCGGCAGGCCGCCGCGTGACTATCTTGGGGAAACACGGATCTCACGGCGGGCGCCGGGATTCCTCCAGATGTGTATCCGGACCAACGTGTCGGGACGGTGCTGCAAGGGACGATCTACTTTGCGATCGGAGACACCTTCGAGAAGTCTCGCGGCATCTCACTGCCCGCCGCCTCGTATTTTTGAGCCCCGCTAATGTTCCGCACTCTATCTGGGCCAAGAACGGCGATGCGAACTATCAGGAATCCGGCGTCGGGCCCACCGAGAAGAAGCCAACCTAACGATAGACAATCGACCGGTGACCGCCCCCATTGAGCTGGCGCGGAAGCGCGGCGCGTGTCGGTTCACCGTTTTGGGAGCCGGTTTGAGAGGCTGCTTCCCGCTACCTCGAAGGGGGCGACGGGTCGGTAGCGCCGAATCGGCGCAGTGAGGAGCTGCCGTTCGTGTAGCTCTATCGGTCAGTCGATGCAGCCAAACTCCGACCGACCGGTTTGGAGATTTCGGTCGACGCGGACGCACGCGTGAAATGCAATGGCAGCTGCACACCGAAACCGGCCGCTCCGAATGTCGGCTGCTTGAGCACTCGAACGGCTGCTGATGGCCGATTGGCGCCGACCGAGAAGGCCCCGAATAGGAGACTTTCGGCACATCTCGGTGCGGGCGACGCACGGAGGCCCGGACGGCCAGCAGGATCGCGCGTTCTGCGGCGTTCATGATTGACCGTCCTTGATCAGCCCGAGCGCCTTCCCGGCGGTGAGAACCAGGTGATCAATCACGGCGACCCAGGAGTTCCCTGGACGATCGAACCTGCGAATGACATCGAGCGCTTCCTGACTGGGGAAGTAATCGAAGCGCGCGCGTCGGTTGCGCCAGGCACGGTACTTCGCCTGCCTGCGCTGCTTCTTCTCCGCGAGCGCGGCTTCGTTCTGCTGGCTATCGCTGATCTCCATGCTCAACCTCCCCGTGAAATCCCCGCTCCCAGAGG
>JBAIYN010000571.1:0-7850 GCA_037915775.1 Burkholderiales bacterium
GGCGGCGATGCCGTGCGCACGCGCGGTTGACCGCGTGCCGTGTCGCAAAGTTGTCGGAGCAGTCCAGCACGACAGTTGCTGTTCGTACGAGTTCGTCCAGTTCCCCCGCGCCCGCGCGCATGGTCCTCGCAATCACGTCGACGTCCGGGTTGATCGCCGCGAGCGTGGTCCGCCCCGATTCCGCCTTAGGCTGACCAATCCGATCCGTCGTGTGCAGGATCTGCCGCTGCAGGTTGGTGAGATCGACATTGTCGCCATCGACCAGCGTGATGCCGCCGACGCCAGCCGACGCCAGGTAGTACGCGGCCGGGGATCCGAGGCCGCCGGCGCCGATCACCAGCATGTGCGCGTCGCGCAGGCGCTGCTGGCCTTCCACGCCGAATTCATTCAGCAGGATGTGACGCGAATAGCGCAGAAGTTCCTGATCGTTCATCGAGGTCAGTTTAGGCGGTTGAACGACGGGCGCAAAAGCCAAGGGCCGCGACGCGGCCCCTGGTTCCGTGAGGCGGCAGGACTGTTATTTCGTCGCCGAGGTGGCCACGCTCTCGCTCGGCTTGGCGGTGACGACTGGCTTGCCCTGCAACTGATTCAGTGCCTGGCGCAGCTGGAAATCGTCGGCCGATCCGAATTCGTACCGGCGCTGGGCTGGCGCCGGAGTCGCGGTCGCGTGCGGCGCGGCCGCCGGGGCTGCCGCCGCGCCCGCCGGCGCAGGTGCCGGGGTCGTTGCCGGGGTCGTCGGATTTTCGAGATGGTGCGCAAGATCGGCTTCGCGCACGGTCAGTCCGGCAAAGTTTCCTTCCGGTGTGTCGTCCACGAGCATGTCCGGCGCGATGCCCTTGGCCTGGATCGAGCGGCCGCTAGGCGTGTAGTAGCGCGCCGTCGTCAGCTTGATCGCGGCCGGCTGATCGCCATCGGTGCGGATCGGGATGATCGTCTGCACCGACCCCTTGCCGAAGGTCTGGGCGCCGATCAGCACGGCGCGCTTCTGATCCTGCAGGGCGCCTGCAACGATCTCCGACGCCGATGCACTGGCATTGTTGACCAGAACCACCAGCGGCACTGTCTTGATCTCGCGTGGCAGTTTGCCGAGCACGTCTTCGCCGCGGCTGCGCTGGTAATCCTCGGGCGCAGCGATGAAGCGACGGCGCGAATCGTCCGTTCGTCCATCCGTCGACACGACGAGCGTGCGCGCCGGCAGGAAGGCCGCGGCCACTCCAATCGCCGAATGCAGCAGTCCGCCGGGGTCGTTGCGCAGGTCAAGGACCAGACCCTTCAGCGGTCCTTGCTTGTACAACTCGTTCACTTTGGCAACGAGGTCGTCGACCGTTCGCTCCTGGAAGCTCGAGATCCGGACATAGCCGTAGCCGGGTTCGATCATCTTCGCCCGCACCGACTGGGTGCGGATCACGTCACGCACCAGCTTGAACTCCAGCGGCTGCGCTTCGTTCTTGCGCAGCACGGTCAGGGTCACCGCGGTGCCTTTCTTGCCGCGCATCATCTTGACCGCTTCATTCAGCTGCATGCCGCGCGTGAGCTTGTCGTCGATCTTGATGATCAGGTCGCCGGATTTGATACCTGCCCGTGCCGCGGGCGTGTCGTCGATCGGCGCCACCACCTTGACCACGCCGTCCTCAGGTGCGACCTCAATCCCCAGGCCGCCGAACTCGCCCTGTGTGCTGGTCTGCAGGTCCTTGAACGCGTCGCTGTCGAGAAATGCCGAATGCGGGTCGAGCCCGGACAGCATGCCGGAGATCGCTTCCTGCATCAGCTTCTTGTCGTCGATCGGCTCGACGTAATTCGCCTTGATCACCCCGAAGACGTCGGTGAACTGGCGGATCTCGTCGAGCGGAATCGGACCGCGGGTCTCGCGGAAGGCATAGGCCGATATCCCGAGGCTGATCGCAATGCCGGCAAAGGCGCCGACGGCGATCAGACCCACATTACGCATGCGTCCACTCATGAAGCCTCCTGCACTTACCAGTGATCTCGGCGGGGAAGGAAAGTTCCGGTCAATCAGCGAGCGGCCGCCCACCGCAGCGGGTCCATGGGTTGACCCTGATAGCGCAATTCAAAGTATAGGCCCGGCTCGGTGTTGCCCCCGGTGTTTCCCACCTCGGCAATGACGTCGCCGCGACCGACGCGTTCGCCTACGCTGCGCATCAGCGTCGAATTGTTGCCATAGACGGACATGAAGCCCTCACCGTGGTCGACAATCAACAGGTTGCCGAACCCGCGTAGCCAGTCGGCGAAGATCACCCGACCGGCGGCGATCGCGTGGACCTCCGTGCCGGGTGCGGCGCGAATGAAGACACCCTTCCAGGTCGGCGCGTCCACCCCTGCCTCGGTCCGGCGCGGGCTGCCAAAGCGCGCGGTGATATCGCCCTGAACCGGCAGCGCGAGGCGCCCGCGCAGCTGGGCGAATGCCGACGATGCCGGCGGCTCGACATCTGCCGCGGCGGGGCCCGTCGAGCGGGCCGGCGGTCGTGCCGTCGCGGAGCGCTCGCGCCGGCGGGATTGGTCCGCGAGCAACTTCGACAGCTGCTCGATCAGGCTCGACAGCCGACGTTCATCGCGCTGCATCGATGCAAGCGACTGGCGCTGTGCCGCGATCTGCTTGGAAACCCGGTTCAGTGTCTGCCTGTGCAGCGCCTGCTGCTGCAGCAACGTGGCGCGATTGCTTTGCTCCTCGGCCGCAACCGCGGCGAGTTCGGCTTGACGGATCCGCGATTCGGCCTCCAGGCTTGCCAGTTCGTCGCGTCGGGTGCGCAGTTCGCTGATCAGCTGCGATTTGGCGCGACCGATGTAGTCCAGGTATTGCAGGTCGCGGCCAAGCTGGCCGGGGCTTTCCCCATCGAGCAGCTTCTGCCACGGCGAGGTGCGCCCGAGAACGAACTGGGTGCGCAGGACCAGCCCGAACTGTCGTTCCTGCTCGGTTTGTCGGCTGACGATGGCGCGGTTGCGGTCCTGCAGGTCGGCAATCCGCGCTTCAAGGTCAGCGCGCTGGGAGGCAAGCTCACGCAGGCGGCGATTGGCGGACGAGATTGCGGCTTCCGAGGCGCGCAGCGCATCGGTCACGTCGGCATGCGCTGCTTCCGACGCCGCCAGCTGTTTTCTCAGCTGAGCGAGACGTCGCTGCAAGTCGAGCTGCTCTCCCTGCAGCTGAACCTTGCGCTGGGCGCTCGATGGCTTGGTCTCGCGCTTTGCGGCCGCTCTTTCACCAGGGGTTGCGCTCTTCTTCGCCGAAGGCTTCCCGGCTTGGGCGCCGGCGCCGGCCGCATGAACGGCGAACCATGCTCCCGCGCACAGTGCAACGAGAACTCGCCTGGACAGCCTGGTCAGTTTCACGACGTCTGCAGGGGCGAGCCCCGCCTGCGTGCTATGCGGGTCGGCCGGACGGCGGTTTCGCGGCCGTCGCCTGCGCGGCGACTGCGGCCGTTGCGCGCGCGATTTCTTCGGGATCGCCGAGGTAGTAATGGCGGATCGGTTTCAGGCGATCGTCCAGTTCGTAAACCAGCGGCTGCGCCGTCGGGATATTCAGGCCGACGATATCGTCGTCGGACACATTGTCGAGGAACTTGATCAATGCACGGAGCGAGTTGCCGTGCGCTGCCACCAGTACACGACGACCGCGCGCGATGGCCGGCGCGATCGAATCGTTCCAGAAAGGAACGACACGCGCCACCGTGTCCTTCAGGCATTCGGTCGCGGGAATCTCCTCCGGCTTAAGGTGCCTGTAGCGCGGATCGTTCCCGGCCCAGCGCGGATCGTCGGCCGGCAGCGGATCGGGCGCGATCGCATAGGAGCGACGCCAGACCAGAACCTGTTTGTCGCCGAATTTCGCCGCGGTTTCGGCCTTGTTGAGACCCTGCAGCGCGCCATAGTGGCGTTCGTTCAGGCGCCACGAATGCACGACCGGCAGCCACATCAGGTCGAGCGCGTCGAGGGCGAGCCAGAGCGTGCGGATCGCGCGCTTCAGAACCGATGTGTACGCGATGTCGAACGTATATCCCTCGCGTTTCAGCAATTCTCCGGCGGCGCGCGCTTCACGAACGCCGTTGTCCGTCAGGTCGACGTCGGTCCATCCGGTGAAGCGGTTCTCGAGGTTCCACTGGCTTTCGCCGTGTCTTAACAGGACCAGCTTGTGCATGAGTCGTGCGGAGTCGGCAGGGTCAGATCGGGCAGAGCGCGCGCTTCGCGCACCGGGATCGTCGTTCAGCCGCATTCTATAATTCGCCGCTTGCTTCCGAGGCAGTGTTCGCGTGCGATTCTTCATCGACAACATATTCCTGATCGCGGTTGCGTTCATCAGTGGCGGCATGCTGCTGTGGCCGTTGGTGCGGGCACGCGCGGCGGGGCCGTCGCTGTCGACCCTGCAGGCCACCCAGTTGATCAACTCCAAGCACGCGCAGGTGGTCGACGTGCGGAGCGCGGATGAATTCGGCAGGGGATCGCTGCCGAACGCGCGCAACATCCCGCTTGCGAGCCTGAAGGAACGCGCCGGCGAGCTGAAGAAGGATCGCCCGGTGATCGTGGTGTGCAACTCGGGATCCACCGCCGGGCCGGCGGCGGCCCAGTTGCGCGCGGTCGGGCTGGGCGAGGTGTACGTGCTCGCCGGCGGCCTTGCCGCCTGGCGCGAGGCGGGGCTGCCGATCCGGACTTGACGATTGGCGAAGCAACGAGACGACCCATGGCGAACCACGTCAGGATGTACAGCACGGCCGTTTGCCCATACTGCCAGCGCGCCGAAGCGTTGCTAAGGGCGCGGGGCGTGACCGAGATCGAGAAGATCCGCATCGACCTCGACGCATCGAAGCGCGACGAAATGATCGCCCGTACCGGCCGCCGCACCGTCCCGCAGATCTACATCGGCGAGCGGCACGTCGGCGGGTTTGATGATCTGTCTGCGCTTGATCGCGAGGGAAAGCTGGCGCCGCTGCTGGCTGGCTAACTGGGCGGACCTTCGCGACGAAACCCTTCGCCGGCGCGCTGCCGGCATCTCAAAAGAGGATATTCATTCATGGCCGAAAACGTCACGCCGCCGCCGGCGCCCCAGGGGCCGGTATTTCAGCTGCAGCGCATCTACCTGAAGGATGCTTCGCTCGAGTTGCCGCATGCACCGGAAATCTTCCTCGAGCAGACCGCGCCCCAGGTCGACGTGCAGCTCGAGGTCTCGAACAGCAAGGTGCTCGACGGCATCTACGAGGTGGTGGTGCGCGCCACCACGACGGCCAAGGTCGGGGACAAGGTCCTCTTCCTGGTCGAGGGCAAGCAGGCCGGCATCTTTGAAATGCGCGGAATTCCCAACGAGCAGTTTGAAGCCATTCTGGGCATCGTCTGCCCCGGCATCATCTACCCGTATTTGCGCGCGAACATCGCCGACCTGATCAATCGCACGGGGCTGCCGTCGATTCACCTGGCGGAGATCAATTTCGAAGCGATGTACCAGCAGCGCCGGGCGCAGCAGCAGGGAGTCGCGGTGCCGCCGGCAACGACCACCCGGCAGTAGCCGGGGCCGGCGGGCATGGCGTCGATCGCCGTCCTTGGCGCGGGGGCCTGGGGCACGGCGATCGCCTGCGTGCTGGCACAGCGCCACCATGTAACGCTGTGGGCGCGCGAGGGATCGCAGGCGCGCGCGCTTGCGGCCACGCGCCGCAACGACCGATATCTGCCCGGGATCGTCCTCGATTCTTCGATCGGGATCACCGGTGATTTCACCGCCGCAGTCGCGCAGGCGCGCCATGGCCTGCTCGTGCTGGCAGTGCCGACGGCGGGCCTGCGTGAGACCGTGCGACGACTGCGCGAGGAGCCGGCGCCACCGCCGATCGTATGGCTATGCAAGGGCCTCGAACGCGACGGCGCGCAGTTCGCGCACGAAGTCGTGCGCGACGAGATCGGGTCGCACCCTAGCGGCCCGCTTTCAGGCCCCAGTTTCGCGGCCGAGGTCGCGCGCGGACTGCCAACCGCGCTGACGGTGGCCGGACCGCCGGAGTTCTGCCAGTGGGTGACGCAGATCTTTCATGCAGGAGTGCTGCGCATTTACTCGACCGACGACGTGGTCGGCGTTGAAATCGGTGGCGCGGTGAAGAACGTAATGGCGATCGCCACCGGAATCTCGGACGCACTCGGTCTGGGCCACAACGCCCGCGCCGCCTTGATCACGCGCGGACTGGCCGAGATCAGGCGGATGGGCGCGGCGCTCGGCGCTCGCGCCGAGACCTTCATGGGGCTGGCCGGGGTCGGAGACCTGATCCTGACCTGCACGGGCGAACTGTCCCGCAATCGGCAGGTCGGCATGCTTCTCGGGCGCGGCGAACCGTTGGCGTCGGCGCTCGAGCGCGTCGGCCACGTGGCCGAGGGCGTGTGGTCCGCGCCGGCGGTGGCCGCGCGCGCGCATTCGGTCGGAGTCGACATGCCGATCACGGCAGCGGTCTGCGCAGTGCTCGACGGCCGGCTGACGCCCAGGGACGCACTGGGTCAGCTGCTCGCGCGCGATCCCAAGAGAGAGTGAACCGGATGAGGCGGATTCAATCCGTGTGCGTCTTCTGCGGCTCGCAGGCCGGCGCGCGGCCGGCGTACGTCGCGATGGCGCGCGAACTCGGCGCCAGACTCGCGCAGCGTGGCATGACCCTGATCTACGGCGGAGGTCACGTCGGCATGATGGGAGCGATCGCAGATGCCGCGCTGGCGGGAGGGGGAAAAGTCGTCGGCGTGATCCCGGAACACCTGATGCGGCCCGAAGTCGCGCACCAGGCGCTGACCGAACTGCTGATCGTGGATTCGATGCACACGCGCAAGCGCGTCATGTCCGAACGCGCCGATGCGTTCATCGTCCTGCCCGGCGGCTACGGCACGTTCGAGGAGATGTTCGAGATGATCACCTGGCTGCAGCTGCGGCTGCATGTGAAGCCGGTGGGGATGATCAACGTCGAGGGCTATTTCGATCATCTGCTCGATTTTCTGCGCTACAGCGCAGCGGAGGGTTTCATCCGCCGCGAGCACTGGGATCTGCTGATCGTCGAGCCCACGCCGGACCTGCTGCTGGAGCGACTGCGTCTGCATCAACCGGCGGCGACGCGCGGCGCGGCGGGTGATCTGAACCGCTCCTAGCCCTCACGTCCCGCCGGCGTAACCGTTCTGACGCCACGCTTCGTACACCACGACGGCGACCGCGTTCGACAGATTCAGGCTGCGATTGCCCGCTCGCATCGGCAGTCGAATCCGCCGGGTCGGCGCGAAGCGCGCGCGCACGCCCGCTGACAATCCGCGCGTTTCGGCGCCGAAGACGAGCCAGTCGCCCGGCTGGAACGACACTTCGGCAAGCATGCGAGCCCCCTGGGTCGTGAATGCGAACATCCGCTCCGGCATGCAGCTTTCGCTGGCGAGCAGCGCATCGAAGCTCGCATGCACCCTGACCGTCGCATATTCCCGATAGTCGAGGCCGGCGCGGCGCAGCTGCTTGTCGCTCAGGTCGAAGCCGAGCGGCTCGATCAGATGCAGTTGCGCGCCCGTGTTCGCGCACAGGCGGATCACATTGCCGGTGTTGGGCGGAATCTCGGGCTCGACGAGGACGACGTGAAACATCTAGGCGGTACGAGCGACGACGAGATTCGTCACGCAGGCAGCACCCGCCTTCTTTAGCACCGCCGCGATCTCGTCGAGCGTGCTGCCGGTCGTCATCACATCGTCGACGACGGCGATATGGCGCGACCTCAGGTCTGTGCGTACGGCGAAAGCGCCGCGCACGTTGCGCCGGCGTTCGTCGACCGGCAGCACATGCTGGGGTGCCGCATGACGGACGCGCAGCAGCGCGGCGGATTCGAGCCCGACGTCGAGCTCGCGCGCGGCGCAGC
>JBAIYN010000264.1:0-1811 GCA_037915775.1 Burkholderiales bacterium
ATTCCGGTCTCGGTCAATGTTGCCGGCCGCGAAATGGGATCGGCCAGCCTGCCGCTGATCGTGCGCAGCGCGATCGCCAAGCACGGCATCGAACCGCACATGCTCACGCTGGAAATCACCGAGCGCACGCTGGTGAAGGAAAGCGAAGTCAACAACGACGTGCTGAACGAACTCGCGACACTCGGTGTCGGGCTCGTGCTGGACGACTTCGGCACCGGCTATTCGATGCTCGCCTATCTGAAGCGGATGCCGATCAAGGCGCTGAAGATCGACCAGTCCTTCGTCGAGGGCGTGCCGAACGACGCCGACAGCTGCGCGATCGTGCACGCCATGCTGGCCGTCGCGCGCCATTTCAGGCTGAAGGTGATCGCCGAGGGGATCGAGACGCCCGAGCAGGTCGAATACCTGCGCAACATCGGCTGCGAGTTTGCGCAGGGCTTCTACTACTCGCGCGCACTGCCGTCACAGACGATTCTTGAATACATCGAGTTCGGCCCGGGCGACGCGTTGCCGCACGCCGTCGCCTGAATTCGTGCCGGACTGACCTGCGGGGACATCCAATGAACTACGAGAACATTCTGGTCGAAAGACGCGACCGGGTCGGGCTGATCACGCTGAACCGGCCCAAGGCGCTGAACGCGCTGAACGACTCTCTGATGAACGAGCTCGGCGCCGCGCTGCTTGCCTTCGATGAGGACGACTCGGTCAGCGCGATGGTCGTCACGGGATCGGCCAAGGCATTTGCCGCCGGCGCCGACATCGGTGCAATGCGCGAGTGGTCGTACATGGATGTGTTCCGCAGCGACTACATCTCACGCAACTGGGAGACGATCCGGCGCGTGCGCAAACCGGTGATCGCGGCAGTCGCCGGCTACGCGCTCGGCGGCGGATGTGAGCTGGCGATGATGTGCGACATCATCATCGCCGCCGAGAGCGCGCGCTTCGGTCAGCCGGAGATCAAGCTCGGCATCATTCCCGGCGCCGGCGGCACGCAGCGTCTGCCGCGGGCGGTCGGCAAGGCAAAGGCGATGGATCTCACTCTGACCGGACGCCTGATGGACGCCGCGGAAGCGGAGCGGGCCGGACTCGTGTCACGCGTGGTGTCGGATGAAAAGCTGCTCGACGAGACGATCGCTGCCGCGGCCACGATCGCGCAGTTTTCGCTGCCGGCGGTGATGATGGCGAAGGAGTGCATCAATCGCGCCTACGAGGCGCCGCTCACCGAGGGCCTGCTGTTCGAGCGGCGCCTGTTCCACTCGCTTTTCGCCACCGAGGATCAGAAGGAAGGAATGACGGCCTTCGTCGAGAAGCGCGCGCCGAATTTCCGCCACCGCTGATCCGGGCCTTTCGGAACAACGACTTGCCGATGCTGGAGGGGCGCCTCTGGTTTTGCCGCCCCTCTCAACTTGACACGAATTTTTCGGCTCTTCATAATCTCACCTCTTCGCTGAACGCCGACGTGCGCAGTGCACAAAACGCGGATCAGCCTGCTCTTTAACAACCGAAACAGCCGATAAGTGTGGGCGCTGGATGACGGCGCAACCACGGCGGTAGGCCTCACGCCGAACGTCGTGGCAATGCTCAAAGCATCTTGTGTCTCACACGGAAGTAATTGGAAGTCTTTCGAGATTTCCTTCAATTCCGCGAGTGAGCGAACGTACACGGTTACGTGTGCGAAGGATTTGAACTGAAGAGTTTGATCCTGGCTCAGATTGAACGCTGGCGGCATGCCTTACACATGCAAGTCGAACGGCAGCACGGGGGCAACCCTGGTGGCGAGTGGCGAACGGGTGAGTAATACATCGGAACGT
>JBAIYN010000510.1:0-11538 GCA_037915775.1 Burkholderiales bacterium
GCCAAGGTGCTGAAGTTCGACCAGGAGAAGAACCGCGTTTCACTGGGCGTGAAGCAGCTCGGCGAGGATCCGTGGGTCGGCCTCGGCCGCCGCTATCCGCAAGGCACGCGGCTGTTCGGCAAGATCACGAACATCACGGACTACGGCGCGTTCGTCGAGATCGAGCCCGGCATCGAGGGTCTGGTCCACGTGTCCGAGATGGACTGGACCAACAAGAACGTCGATCCGAAGAAGGTCGCCCAGCTCGGCGACGAGGTCGAGGTAATGGTGCTCGAGATCGACGAGGACCGCCGCCGCATCTCGCTCGGCATGAAGCAGTGCAAGCCCAATCCGTGGGAAGACTTCTCCCTGTCGCACAAGAAGGGCGACAAGGTCAAGGGCCAGATCAAGTCGATCACCGACTTCGGCGTGTTCATCGGGCTGCCGGGCGGCATCGACGGCCTGGTACACCTGTCGGACCTGTCGTGGAACGAGCCGGGCGAAGAAGCCGTGCGCAAGTACAAGAAGGGCGACGAGGTCGAGGCCGTGGTGCTGGCGATCGATGTCGAACGCGAGCGCATCTCGCTCGGTGTCAAGCAGCTCGGCGGCGATCCGTTCACCAACTTCGCCGGCACGCACGAGAAGGGTTCGATCGTCTCCGGCACCGTGAAGAGCGTGGACCCGAAGGGCGCGGTGATATCTCTGGGTGGCGACATCGAGGGGTACCTGCGCGCTTCCGAGATCGCCAGCGACCGGGTCGAGGATGCACGCAATCACCTGAAGGAAGGCGACAAGGTGACCGCGCTGATCCTCAACATCGACCGCAAGAACCGCAGCATCAACCTGTCGATCAAGGCGAAGGAAAGCGCCGAGGCGGCGGAGGCAATGGCGCGGATGCAGGCCGAAACCGCCAGCGGCACGACCAACCTCGGCGCGCTGCTGAAGGCAAAGCTGGACAAGGCGACCTAGAGAGCGTCGGTGTGCATTGCGCACCGACGGTTTGCCCATGAAATTCATGACCAAATCGGAACTGATCGCGAAGCTCGCCGAGCGCAACCCGCGCCTGGTCGCGCGCGACGCCGACGAGGCGGTCAAGACGGTGCTCGACGCGATGAGCGACGCGCTGGCACAGGGCAGCCGAATCGAGATCCGCGGATTCGGCAGCTTTGCGCTTAACTACCGGCCGCCGCGCGTCGGACGCAATCCGAAGTCCGGCGAGCGCGTGCACGTCCCGGGCAAACACGTGCCGCATTTCAAGGCCGGCAAGGAATTGCGCGAGCGGGTCGATCAGGCGCCGCGCGCCGGCGAAGGCGGCGAAGCGCCGCAGGTCGTCACCTGACAGGCGCCGCGCACCAGCCAGACGAGCCCCGCGCAGCGGGGCTTTTTTTGTGCGCCCAGCATGGGCGCGATCTTGGAGGTGCAAGTCCTCTGCCGAGTTGGCCACAACGAGGCAAGCGAAGCGCAACTGCGTGAGGGCGACCGAGCGTGGGGAGGCAGCGTGGAGCGAAACCGCGAGTCGAGGGACACGAACCGCATGCGAGGCGGAGCCGGCCAGGGCGAGCAGGCAAATGACTGCAAAGCTCTCGTGGCCAAAGGCCAGGCGACGTAGATGCGGCGATTGTGCGGGGAAGGATCGTGTTCTTACCTGGGGAGATCTCGCCTTGTGCCTGAAAGGGCGACGGTGATGAACCGGAGCGAGAAGTCAGCCGAGGCCGTAGTAGTCGGGGCGACTCGACGAAGGGCCGAACGAGAGGGACAGTCACGAGGCATGTCGCTTGGCGGTGTAGTGCATCAGAAGCCTGCAGCAGCGGGGCGAGCGGGATGGACGAGCGGTGAAGCCGCGCGTGCAGCCGAACGCGATGAAACACCGCTGGCGCGACGTGCTCCAACGGGCTGCGGGGCCGGAGGCCTGCTTGCGCAGGTGCTGGCCAGAGAGAATGTGGTGGCGGCGTGGAAACGCGTCAAAGCCAACAAGGGAAGCGCCGGCGTCGATGGACGCACGGTGCGCGACACGGCCGAGTACCTCAAGGGTGCGTGGCCCGACATTCGGCGGGAACTGTTCGCCGGTAGCTATCGGCCAGCGCCGGTGCGCCGGGTGCAGATTCCGAAGCCGGGTGGCGGGGTGCGCGAGTTGGGGATACCGACCGTGGTGGACAGGTTGATCCAGCAGGCGCTGCTGCAAGTGCTGCAACCGCTGATCGACCCGACCTTCAGCGAGCACAGCCACGGCTTCCGGCCGGGGCGAAGCGCGCAGGCGGCGGTGTTGGCGGCGCAGCGGTACGTGCAGGCCGGCTACCGGGTGGTCGTCGACGTGGACCTGGAGAAGTTCTTCGACCGGGTCAATCACGACATCCTGATGGACCGGCTGGCCAAGCGCATCGGCGATGCTCAGGCGTTGCGCCTGATCCGTCGCTACCTGCAGGCGGGCATCATGGCGCACGGGGTCGTGCAGGAGCGATTCGAGGGCACGCCGCAAGGCGGGCCGTTGAGTCCCTTGCTGGCCAACGTGCTGCTGGACGAAGTGGATCGACGGCTGGAGCGCTGCGGGCACAAGTTCGTGCGCTATGCCGACGACTGCAACGTCTACGTGCGCAGCCAGCGGGCGGGCGAACGGGTGCTGCGGCAACTGAAGCGCTGTTACGCGAAGCTGCGGCTGCGGGTCAATGAGTCCAAGACGGCGGTGGCAGCGGTGTGGGGGCGCAAGTTCCTCGGCTACTGCCTGTATGTCACCGGCCGCGGCGAGGTCAAGCGCGCCGTGTCCGACGAAGCCATGGGCAAGCTGCGCGATCGATTGCGCGGGCTCACCCGGCGGATGCGCGGACGCAACCTCGTTGAGATCGCGGCGGACTTGCGTGGATATGTGCCGGGCTGGAAGGCGTACTTCCGGCTGGCGCAAACGCCGCGGGTGTTTGCCGAACTCGATGAGTGGCTGCGCCACCGGCTGCGAGCCGTGCGGCTGAAGCAATGGCGACGCGGCACGACCATGTTCCGCGAACTGCGCGCCCTGGGCGCCCGTGTGGACTTGGCCGCGCGCATCGCCGGCAGCCCTCGGCAGTGGTGGCGCAACAGCGCACTCGGCCTGAACCGCGTGCTGCCGGTGGCGTACTTCGACCGTCTGGGCGTCCCGAAATTCTCCTGACCTCAACTTCTCGAACCGCCCGGTGCGGACCCGCATGCCGGGTGGCGTGGGAGGGGCCCGATCAGCGATGATCGGCCCCTATCCCGATCGTCTGCCGCGCGGGGATCGAGCACGCTTCCGGCGCCTTACAATCGCCCCGTCCTTCCGCGGCACTGACCCGATGAACGCATTTGCGTGGCTGATCCGGCTGGTCTTCTTCGCCATCGTGCTGTGGTTCGCGTTGAAGAACCTGACGCCGGTTCCGGTTCGCCTGACGGAAACGCTGCACTGGGACGGGGTGCCGCTGATCATCGTCATGCTGGTTTGCCTGCTGATCGGTGCGCTGGCAGGCGCGATCGCCATGGCGCCGCGCGTGTTTCGGCTGCGGCGCCAGCTCGCCGCCGCCGAAGCGAGAGCCGCGCAGGCGCCTCCCACGATCCGACGCGGTCCGGCCACGATTTCGGGCGTGGTCGACGTGGCGCGCAACGCCGGCGCGGTCGGCGAACTGAACGGAGACACACGGATTCGCGACTAAGGGCCGGTCCGTGAGAACTCGAGCGCGCGAACTGGTCATGGACAAGCTCCGACGTGGGTGATTTCGACTTCTGGTTCCTCGTCCTGCTGCCGGTGCTCTTTGCCGCCGGCTGGTGGCTGCGTGGTGTCGACACAGGCGCACGCCGCGCCGTCTCGCAGGGCGCGCCGCAGTCGATGTTCCGCGGTCTGAACCTGTTCCTCAACGAGCAGCCGGACAAGGCGATCGACGCCTTCATCGAGGTGGTCAAGCTCGATCCCGAGACGATCGAGCTGCATCACGCGCTCGGCAACCTGTTCCGTCGCCGCGGCGAGATCGACCGTGCGGTGCGCATTCACACGCATCTGTTCAACCGCGCCGATCTGCCCGCGGCCGAACGCGCCAATGCGCTGTCGGAACTTGGGCAGGACTTCCTGAAGGGCGGCCTGCTGGATCGTGCGGAGGACGCTTTTGTCCGGCTGCGCGACGATCCGCGCCATCGGCTCGATGCGCTGCGCGCGCTGGCGCGCATCTACGAGATGGAGCGTGAGTGGGCGAAGGCGATCGACTGCGCACGCCGCCTCGAGCGTGAAGCCGGCGAACAGCACCACGGCGCGATTGCGCACTTCAACTGCGAACTTGCGGAGCAGGCCCTTGCGAAGGCCGATCTCGACGCCGCGCAGCGATATCTGGCCGAAGCGCAGGCCGCAGACCGCAAGTCGGTGCGTGCGGTCATCATCGCGGGCGAACTCGCCGCGCGGCGCGGCGATCTTCAGCAGGCGATTGCGCTGTGGCTGCAGATCGAAGCCGCTTCGCCGGAACACATTGCGCTCGTTGCGCGCCGGCTCACTGAAGCGCTCGACAAGCTCGGCCGCCGCGCCGAGGCCTTGAATCTCCTGCGGCGCAATCTGATGGATACGCCGTCGATCGATCTGCTCGATATCACGGTGGAGCGCGTCGCCGAGTGGGAGGGCCAGGCCGCTGCGCAGCAGCTATTGCGCGAGGAACTGAAGCGTCGCCCATCGCTGCTCGGATTCAATCGCCTGCTGGCGATGCGCGCCGTCACCGAGGACGTGCTGGTCGGGCTGCAGCCGCTGATCCAGGCGCAAGCCAGCAAGCTCGCGCGCTATCGCTGCGGCAAGTGCGGCTTCCGCGCGCGCGAGTTTCACTGGCAATGCCCGGGGTGCACCAGCTGGGGCAGCTATCCGCCGCGCAGGATCGAGGAACTGGATACCGCATGAGATGCCTCGCGGTGCTTCTGCTGGCAATCCTGCTCGCGCCGGCGACCGGTCGTGCGCTCGAGGTCAACGAGGCGACCCGCGCGCAGCTCGAACAATTGAACGGTCTGGGCGTGGCGCGGGTCGAAAGCATTTTGCGCGAGCGCGAAAGGATGCCGTTCCGGAGCTGGGACGACCTGCTGGCGCGGGTCAGGGGCATCGGGCCCAGGGGCGCGGAGAAACTGGGCGCGCAGGGATTGACCGTCAATGGCAGCACGCCGCCGGCGAAGCGCAGACCATGAGCTATTCGACCATCGAATCGACGATCGGCAACACGCCGCTTGTGCAATTGCCGCGTCTGCCGGCCGCCGCCGGTGACGCGCGCGGCAACGTGATCCTCGCCAAGCTCGAAGGCAACAATCCGGGCGGCTCGGTGAAGGATCGCCCCGCGTATTCGATGATCCGGCGTGCCGAAGAGCGCGGCGACATCAGGCCCGGCGATCGCCTGATCGAGGCGACCAGCGGCAATACCGGCATCGCGCTGGCGATGATCGCGGCGATGAAGGGCTACCGGATGACGCTGATCATGCCGGACGACCTGTCGGCTGAACGGCGCGCGTCGATGCGTGCGTATGGAGCTGAGCTGATCCTGACACCGCACGAGAAGGGCGGCATGGAGTACGCACGCGACCTTGCCCAGCAGATGCAGGCCAACGGCGAGGGCAAAGTGCTCGATCAGTTCGCCAACATGGACAACCCGCGCGCGCACTACGAGACGACCGGCCCCGAGATCTGGCGCGATACGCAGGGGCGGATCACGCACTTCGTCAGCAGCATGGGAACGACGGGCACGATCATGGGTGTCAGCCGATTCCTGAAGGAGAGGAATCCGGCCATCCGGGTGATCGGCGCGCAGCCGGCCGAAGGTTCGCGGATTCCCGGCATCCGCAAGTGGCCCGAGGCGTACCTGCCGAAGATCTACGAGGCGACGCGCGTCGACCGCCTCGAATACGTGTCGCAGGCGGATGCGGAGCAGATGGCACGCCGCATGGCCGCCGAAGAAGGCATCTTCGCCGGCGTCTCGTCCGGCGGCGCATGCACGATCGCGCTGCGCATCGCCGCCGAGGTCGAGAACGCGACCATCGTCTTCATCACCTGCGACCGCGGCGATCGCTACCTGTCGACCGGTATCTTTCCCGACTGAATCAGCCGGCAGCGACCGGGATCTTGCCGATCCTCTGCTGCCACTCCCTGGGACCGGTCTGGTGCACTGACGTGCCGTCGGCGCTGACGGCGACCGTGACCGGCATGTCCTTCACGACGAACTCGTAGATCGCTTCCATGCCAAGGTCGCCAAACGCGACCACGCGTGCGCTCCTGATCGCCTTGGCGACCAGATAGGCGGCGCCGCCCACCGCCATCAGGTACGCGCTGCGGTGCTTGCGAATCGCCTCGATTGCCACCGGGCCGCGCTCCGCCTTTCCGATCATCGCGATCAGGCCGGTCTGCGCCAGCATCATTTCGGTGAACTTGTCCATGCGCGTCGCAGTCGTCGGTCCGGCCGGGCCGACCACTTCGTCGCGCACCGGATCGACCGGCCCGACGTAGTAGATCACGCGGTTGGTGAAATCGACCGGCAACGTCTCTGCCCTGGCCAGCATGTCCTGGATGCGCTTGTGCGCGGCATCGCGGCCAGTGAGCATCCTGCCGGACAGCAGCAGCGTGTCTCCGGGTTTCCATGACGCGACCTCGGCGCGGGACAGGGTATCGAGGTTCACGCGCTTGCTCTTGTTGTAGTCCGGCTGCCAGTTGACGTCGGGCCACAGGTCGAGCGATGGCGGATCGAGGTAGGCCGGCCCGCTGCCGTCGAGCACGAAATGCGCGTGTCGCGTCGCCGCACAGTTCGGAATCATCGCCACCGGCTTGCTCGCCGCATGGGTCGGATACATCTTGATCTTGACGTCGAGCACGGTGGTCAGGCCACCCAGGCCCTGCGCGCCGATGCCGAGCGCGTTCACCTTCTCGTACAGCTCGACGCGAAGCTTTTCCTCGTCCGTCCGTGGCCCGCGCTGAAGGAGTTCGTACATGTCGATGTCGTCCATCAGCGCCTCCTTGGCCATCAGCATCGCCTTCTCGGCAGTGCCGCCGATGCCGATGCCGAGCATGCCCGGCGGGCACCAACCCGCGCCCATCGTCGGCACCGTCTTCAGCACCCAATCGACGATCGAATCCGACGGATTGAGCATCACGAACTTGCTCTTGTTCTCCGATCCGCCGCCCTTGGCGGCGACGCTGACCTCCACCGTATTGCCGGGGACCAGCTTCGAATGCACGACGGCCGGCGTGTTGTCCCGTGTGTTCTTGCGACCGAACTCCGGCGGATCGACGACGGATGCGCGCAGCTTGTTGTCCGGATTCAGGTACCCGCGCCGCACGCCTTCGTTGACTGCATCCTCGAGCGTTCCGGTGAAACCGTCCCAGCGCACGTTCATGCCGATCTTCAGGAACACGTTTACGATGCCGGTGTCCTGGCAGATCGGCCGCTTGCCTTCGGCACACATGCGCGAGTTGGTCAGGATTTGTGCGATCGCATCCTTGGCGGCAGGGCTCTGTTCACTCTTGTAGGCACGCGCGAGGTGCTCGATGTAATCACGCGGATGGTAGTAGCTGATGTACTGCAGCGCGCCCGCCACGCTTTCGATCAGATCGGCCTGCTTGATGGATGTGGTCATCGGTCCTTCTCGACTCTCGGTTTACCGTTCCCCGGCGGCAATGCTCCGACGGGCTCGACTGGTTCACCGGTATCCGCATACCGGCAACGTGATCAGGAGAAACCCTGAAATCTTACCGGCGCAGCTTGGCGCAGTCGGATGCACCAGCCCTTGACGTATGTCGTGCCGCCCCCATGTTGAACCCCGTATGGGAAGGCCGGTCCAAGTGCCTGATTTTGGGGCGTTGTTCCGCCAGCATGGAAGCTAAATAGAAGCGGAATTGCCTGAATGGTTTGCACGCCAAGTCTTGGATAGACTCGGCCGCAATCTTTCCTTCAACCACACTGGAGACTGTATGAAGCGAATCGCGCTGTTCGTCCTGACGAACCTTGCGATCATGGTCGTTCTGATGCTGTTCCTGAACATCATCAGCGCGGTGTTCGGCATCAATTTCGCCGGCGTCGGCGGGCGCCAGCTCGACCTCGGCGCGCTCGCCGTGTTTGCGCTCGTAGTGGGCTTTACCGGCTCGTTCATCTCGCTGCTGATGTCCAAGCCGATGGCCAAGTGGTCTACCGGCGCGCAGTTGATCGATCAGCCGCGCAATGCGATGGAAGCCTGGCTGGTGGACACGGTGCGCCGGCATGCGCAAAAGGCCGGCATCGGGATGCCCGAGGTCGCGATCTACGAAGGCGAGCCCAACGCTTTTGCGACCGGCGCCAGCCGAAACTCGGCGCTGGTGGCCGTTTCGACCGGACTGCTGCAGTCGATGAGCAAGGAAGAGGTCGAGGCGGTACTGGGTCACGAGATCGGCCACGTCGCCAACGGCGACATGGTCACGATGACACTGATACAGGGCGTGATGAACACATTCGTCGTGTTCCTGTCGCGCGTGATCGGATGGGTGATCGACCGCGTGATCCTGAAGAACGAAAGCGACACCCCGGGCATGGGCTACTGGGTGTCGGTGATCGTGCTCGACATCGCACTGGGCTTCCTGGCCGCGATCATCGTCGCCTGGTTCTCGCGCCAGCGGGAATTCCGCGCCGATGCGGCATCGGCCACCCTGATGGGCAGCAATCGTCCGATGATCAACGCGCTCGCGCGGCTCGGCGGCATGGAGCCGGGCGAGTTGCCGCAGCAGGTCAAGACGATGGGCATCAATGGTCGTCCGAGCGGAATCCTGGCGCTCTTTTCGAGCCATCCGCCGATCGAAGAGCGCATTGCGGCGCTGCAGGCGCGGGGCTGATCGGACGCGCGATCGACCAGGAAGGGCCGGCTTCGCCGGCCCTTTTTTCATGCGCGCGCCGGACCGCGGCTGCGCTGCTTCGATACGGCAACGAGCAGCGTCACCAGGAGACTTGCCGCCGTTCCCAGACTGACGATCGCGGCCGACCAGAATCCGGCCGCACCCATCGGCGCGCCCAGGGGCGTCGCTGAATAGGCGACCCAGAAGCCGCCGCCGATGCCGATTCCCCACAGACATATGCCGTAGATCAGCATCGGCGCGGTGGCGACCTTGTAGCCGCGCAGCGTCTGGAAGGCGACGCCTTGCATTGCGTCGAACACATGGAAGGCGGTGCCGAAGGCGAGCAGCACGCCCGCGATGCGCGCGACCTCGGGGTCGCGCGTATAGAAGTCCACGATGAAAGCGCGGCCGAACCAGACGGATGCGGCGAGGGTCAGCGCCAGCGCCAGCGTCAACTGCAGCGCGCGCAGCGTGACCCTGCGGGCATCGCGTGGGCGGCCTGCACCGAGCGCCTGCGACGCAAGGGCGGCGGCGGCGAAGCCGATCGAAAGCGGCACCATGAAAAGGATCGACACGACATTCGCGACGATCTGGTGCGCGCCCAGCGTCTGTGTACCCAGGCGTGCCACCAGGATGCCCATGAAGGTGAACGAGCTGACCTCGAACAGGATGGCGATTCCCATCGGGATGCCAAGCTTCAGCAGTTCGCGCTGACTGGTCCACTCGGGGCGGCGCCAGCGCAGTTCGCGGTGAGCGCGAAAGCGGGTGAAGTAGGGGTCCATCCGCCACACCGCGAAGCTCAATGCAAGCGTCAGCCAGGAAAGCACCGCGGTGGCGACGCCGCAGCCAGCGCCGCCGAGCGCGGGCAGCGGACCAGCGCCATACATGAACAGTGCGTTCAGGGGAATCTTCAGTGCCAGCGCCACCAGATTGATCGCCATCGTGATCCGCGGCCGCGACACTGCCGAGTTCAGCGCGACGAAGACGCGCGCCCCGAGCGCAGCCGGGAGTCCGGCAGCAACCGCGAGCAGGTAATTGCTGGTGATCTGCGTGACTTCGACGGGTGCCTTTGCGAGCGAGAACCACGGGTCGGTCCAAGCGAGCAGTGCGATCCCCGTGACCGAGAACACGACTGCGAGCCATAACGCCTGCCCGACATCGTGGCCGATCGCGTGCAGGCGCCCGGCGCCGAAATGGTGGCCCGCAATCGGCCCGACGGCGGTGACCACGCCGATGAACGCAATGTAGACGGACACGTACACGTTCGTGCCGAGCGCGACGCCCGCAAGATCGGTCGCTGAAAGACGCCCCGCCATCGCCGTGTCGATGCCGGAACTGGCGACGATTGCCAGTTGCGCGATGAACATCGGCCACGCCTGATCGACGATTGCGCGCAGCGAAGTGGAGGAGGGCATGCTTGACATCCGGGTGCGGCCCGACCGCGATCGCCGCGGCGCGCGGAGGTGATCAGGACCTGGCTTCTACTACATCGGCCCGCGCCGATACAGGCGAAAGGTCTCGTCCGGCCGCGCGGCCCAGTGGCCCTCCCAGACCTCGCGCCAGTCGCCCGCGGGCGGAGCGTCGTCCAGATGGGTGCGACGAAGATCCCGTTGCAGTGCAAGCGGGCATTCGTCTTGCGCCGATCCGAAGTGGATGTGGCCGTGATAAGCGAGCATGGCGCGGTGCGCCGGTCGCAGCTGATATGCGAGAACGCAGGCCTGAGACCCGCTCAAACGGTCGATCTGCTGCCGGATTTCGTGCGCGAGCGGCTCGTAAGATCGTTTGTAGTTGATCGCCGGCAGGAAAAGCACATTGAGCAGAAACCAGAGCGTCGTCGATCCGGCGGCCGCCAGCAGAGGACCGCGCCACAGCGGCTCCGGTTGGTGAGAAGCGCGCCAGACGATCAGCGCGATCCAGATCGCGCCAGCGACGAGCGCGAGCGCGATCGAGACGACATCGACTACGGGCATGAAGCCGGGCACCAGGCGCGCGATCGATGCGGCCATTTTTGGGGGCACGCCCTCCAGCATCGCGAAGTAATAGGTCGAGCCGACCAGGATGAAGAACGAGAACGTGACGATCGCGAACCAGTCGATCGCGTTCTCCGCGGCGCGGCGCACGCTGATCGCGCCAAAAGCCGCAAGCAGCGCCAGGGGCGGTGCCAACAGCATCAGCGGCGGCTCGGACTGCGGCGCGGCGAGCGCGGAGGCAATCTGCGCGGCGCTCATCAGCGCGGGAATCGCGATGTGTGCACGCGCCGGCCCGTGCCTCCACGCATACAGCGCCCACAGCGCGAACGGCCACAGCGGCCATACGTACCAGGCAAGCGTCCGCACCAGCCACGCAAGGTCGGGCCACGTGGGCGCGCCGAACGTGTCGAGCGTCCAGGACCGCCAGGCCATCAAGAACTCGTGGCGGGCCGCGTCAGGTGCCGACAGCGTCGCCAATGGCCACGCCGAAAGGATCACGAGGGCCGTCGCGGCGGCACCGGTGATTCGACCGGGCCGGTTCGCCTTCGGTAGAGTCACCCACATTGAGGCCGCGGCACCCAGGGCAGCGAACAGCGCCGCATGCGGCCCCTGCGCCAGCCCCAGCAGGCCGATCGCCGTGCCGGTCAGCAGGGCACCCGGCCACGCACGGTCGAGGCCGAGCACCAGGCCGAAGAGCAGCACGCTCATCAACGCAACGGATGCAGCGAGATCCGTCGTCTCGTGGATGCGTATCACCAGGCCGAGGGTGCCGACGAACAGCAATAC
>JBAIYN010000124.1:0-14691 GCA_037915775.1 Burkholderiales bacterium
CGTCGGCCGCTTCGAGGTTGGTCTTGGTCGCGGTCTCCTCGATGTCCGCGCCCTTGGTGGCGCGCGCCGAGTTGACGTCGATCGACACCAGCGCCTCGGTGTGGTCGATCACGATCGCGCCGCCCGAGGGCAGCGGCACCGTGCGCGAGTGCGCGGTCTCGATCTGGTGCTCGATCTGGAAGCGCGAGAACAGCGGGATGTCGTCCTTGTAGCGCTTCACGCGGCTGACCATGTCCGGCATCACATGCGCCATGAACTGGCGCGCCTGCTCGGCGATGTCGTCCGTGTCGACCAGGATCTCGCCGATCTCGGGATGGAAGTAATCGCGGATCGCGCGGATCACGAGGCTGGATTCCTCGAAGATCAGGAACGGCGGCGGGTTCAGCCGCTTGTTCTTCTGGCCGTCGGTCGTCGCCTCCTTGACCGTGCTGCCGGCCGCGTCCCGATACAAGGCAGCGGATGCATCCTCGATCGCATGCCACAGCTGCAGCAAGTAGTTGAGGTCCCACTGCAGTTCCTCGACTGCGCGACCGATGCCGGCGGTGCGCGCGATCACGCTCATGCCGGACGGCAGCTCGAGCTTGTCGACCGCCTCGCGCAGCTCCTGGCGGTCTTCACCTTCGACGCGCCGGGACACCCCGCCACCGCGCGGGTTATTCGGCATCAGCACGAGGTACCGGCCGGCCAGCGAAATGAAGGTCGTCAGCGCGGCCCCCTTGTTGCCGCGCTCCTCTTTCTCGACCTGCACGATCATCTCCTGGCCTTCGGCGATCGCGTCGCTGATGCGCGCGCGGCCGACGTCCACGCCAGGCTTGAAGTAGCTGCGCGAGATTTCCTTGAACGGCAGGAAGCCATGGCGCTCTTCGCCGTAATCGACGAAGCACGCTTCCAGACTGGGCTCGACGCGGGTGACGACGCCCTTGTAGATGTTGGACTTGCGCTGCTCGCGCCCAGCCGTTTCGATATCGATGTCGATCAGCTTCTGGCCGTCGACGATGGCCACGCGCAGTTCTTCCGCATGCGTGGCATTGAACAGCATCCGCTTCATTCAGCTCTCCTGCGCCTCCACCTCGGGCGCTGTGGTGCTGAATCGAATCGGGCTGAAACGCGCCGCGGGCGGCGGCGGACCGCAGATCAGTCGAGGCGATGTGCCAGCGGCCGGGAGGGTCGTCGCCCCGCCGGCGGTGCCGCATCAGTGCCCGGCGAGGTGTCCTCTTCTCGCTCGGTGCTTGCTCGTACCGAATTCATGCCGTCGTTCTGCATTCCGCCCGCACACAGGCGAGCCAAGCTCGATTCGATTCAACCGGGCCGGCACACCGTCAATTGACGATCGCTCGCTGCCCGCGGGTTATCTCTTGCGGCGACCGCCCGGTCGCCGCTACGTTTTCACCGGTCTGCATTCGTGGCCGGTGGGCCTGCTTCGATCCTGGATCCTTGCATCCGACGCGATGCCGGTGCATTGGACCATTAGAATCGTCGCGCGTCGAACTTGCGGCAGCCGGCTCGGCCACGGCGCCCTGCATCGCAGGGTTCGATTTCTGAACCATCACTTGAAGTGCGCTGCCTAACTTCAACGCGCACCCAAGTATATGCAACATGGACTCTCCCGGCAAAACGCGCGCTGACCGATCGCCTCGGTTGGCGGGGCGCGTCCTTCAGCCGCCCGGTGGTGGATCGCGCACGGGATTGTCGCCCGCGCGGGTCGCGCTGGTCACGGTCGGGGAGGATGGTGCCGGGCAGCGCCTCGACAACTATTTGATGAAGCTCGCGAAGGGCGTGCCGAAGAGTCACATCTACCGCATCGTCCGCGGCGGAGAAGTGCGAGTCAACAAGGCGCGGGCGACGATCAGCCAGCGGCTGGCGGCAGGCGACGTGGTTCGCATTCCGCCGCTGCGAACTGCGGTTCCCGCCGCAGCGCGGCCGGTTCCGCTGGCAGAACTACCGCCAGTCCTGTTCGAGGACGAGCATTTGCTGGTGGTCGACAAGCCGGCCGGGCTGGCCGCCCATGGCGGCAGCGGGATCGCGTTCGGATTGATCGAACGGTTGCGTGCCGCGCGGCCCCAACTGCCGTTCCTCGAACTGGCGCACCGCCTGGATCGGGAAACCTCCGGCGTTCTGCTGCTCGCCAAGTCGCGCCGCGCGCTGGTTCGGCTACACGAGCAGTTGCGTGAAGGCCAGGTGGACAAGCGCTATTTGACGCTGGTCGCTGGCGACTGGGTCAACGACCGGCAGCATGTCCGGGCGCGGCTGACGAAGCATGTGACGAAGACCGGCGAGCGACGGGTTTCCGTCGACCCCGAGGGCCTGCCATCGCACACGATCTTCAGCCTGCGCGAGCGGCTCGGCGCCTTTTCGCTGCTCGAAGCGGAGCTGAAAAGCGGCCGGACACACCAGATCCGGGTCCACCTCGCGCATCTTGGCTTCCCGATCGTCGGTGACGACAAATACGGCGATTTCGAGCTGAACCGACGGCTGGCGAAGGGCGAGTCCGGCGTCAGGTTCGGGCGCATGTTCCTGCATGCATATCGGACCGCGCTCGCGCATCCTGTCAGCGGCGAACCCCTGGTTCTCGAGGCAAATCTGCCGTTGGAGTGCGAGGACCTGCTGCGAGCCCTGCGACATGCTTGAGCGCTTCGATCTGGTGGTGTTCGACTGGGACGGGACGCTGATCGATTCGACCGCGACGATCGCGCGCAGCATCCAGGCGGCCGCCGCCGACCTCGGCCTGGCGGTGCCTGATTTCGAGCGGGCCAGCCATGTGATCGGTCTGGGCCTGCGCGATGCGCTGGCGCTCGCGGTGCCCGATCTCGAACCCGCGCAGGTGGCAGCGTTTTCCGAGCGCTATCGCGTGCACTATCTGATGGCCGAAAATCAATTCGATCTGTTCGAAGGCGCGCGCGAGCTGATCGCCGCACTCGGCGCGCGCGGAACACAACTGGCGATCGCGACCGGCAAGAGCCGCGCAGGGCTGACGCGGTCGCTCGACTCCGCAGGGCTGCGCGGTGTTTTCGCGGCGACCCGCTGTGCGGATCAGACGCACCCGAAACCGCATCCCGCAATGCTGCTCGAACTGACCGACGAGCTGATGGTCGAGCCGGAGCGTACCTTGATGGTCGGCGACACGACGCACGACTTGCAGATGGCGGCCGCTGCCGGCACGTATGCGGTCGGCGTCACGCATGGCGCCCATCCGGCCGCGCAACTGCGCGCGCTGGAGCCGCTCGCCTTGTTCGATTCGCTGAGCGAACTCCAGGCATGGCTTCTGCGGCCGACGTGATCGAACTGTGTCCGGCCGAGACTCTGCGCGATGGCGGCACCGGGGTCAGGTTCGAACTGGTTGCGGGTGGGCAGCCGGCGACGGGATTTGCGGTTCGTCATCGCGGACACGTACACGGGTACGTGAACCGCTGCGCCCACGTCGCGATGGAATTGGACTGGCAGCCGGGCGAGTTCTTCGACTTCGATCGCGAATTGCTGATCTGCGCGACGCACGGCGCAGTGTATGAACCCGCGACCGGGGTGTGCGTCGGAGGTCCGTGCGCCGGTGGAGGCGGTCTGTACCGCCTCGATGTGTTCGAGCGCGACGGCCGCGTCTACTGGCGGCCGGATGCCTTTGCGCGCGCGCGCGCCTGATGGCCGGGACGAGCCGGCGCGCCGAGCAGGCAGAAGACGGCCGGTCGATCGTCGAGCGAGACACGGCCGGCTCCAAGACGCATCCAGTCTCCAATCGTGCGCGTCGCGACGCGCTCGTCCGCCGTCGTCAAGTCGACCGCGATGCTCAGTCGGGTCGTCGGAGAGCAGGCGGCGCAAATCGCCGCGAGCAGGCGCTCGTTGCGATACGGCGTTTCCATGAAGATCTGCGTCTCTCCGCCCAGCGAGTCGCGCTCCAGTTCGCGCAGTCGCTTCGTCAGCGGCGCCGCCTCGCGTGGCAGGTAGCCGACGAAGCGGAACTGCTGGCCGTTCATGCCGCTTGCCATCAGACCGAGCAGGATCGACGAAGGCCCGACCAGCGGCCGGACCACGATGCCGCGTTCGTGCGCGCGGGCGACGACGGTCGCTCCGGGGTCGGCCACGCCGGGGCATCCCGCTTCGGACACGATTGCGACGTCGATCCCTTCCTGGACCAGCGGCGCGAGCCAGTCGTCGATCCGATTGGCGTCGGGGTGATGGCCGATTTCCACGATCCTCACCTGCGCGACCGGCTTCGGATGACCGATCGCCTTGAGCAGCGCACGTGCGCTTCGAGCATTTTCGGCGAGCACGTACTCGATCCGGCGCGCCGCATCGAGTGTCGCCGCCGGCAGCACCGCCGCGCCGGTCGAATCCCCGAGCAGTGCCGGAAGCAGGTAGAGCTCGCCCTGGCGCATGCTCATCGCAGCGGCAGCTGAACGCCGCAGTTTGCGAGCATGGTCGTGAGGCGAATCAGCGGCAGGCCGATCAGCGCAGTCGGATCCTCGGACGCGACGGATTCCACCAGCACGATGCCCAGCGCCTCGATCTTGGCCGCGCCGGCGCAGTCATACGGCTGCTCCGCATTCAGATAGGCCTCGAGGGCGGGTCGCGGCAGGCGCCTGAACTTCACCGTGGTCGGAATCGAATCGACCTCGCTGATCGACTGCCGCCGATGCACTACTGCCAACGCCGTGTGAAAGATGATCGAGCGTCCTTGCATGCGTTCCAGTTGCGCGAGGGCGGCGCCGTGGTTGCCTGGCTTGGAGATCGCCTCGCCGTCGACGTCGGCAACCTGATCGGATCCGATGACAACGGCATCGGCGTGCCGCGCAGCGACCGATCTGGCCTTCGCCAGTGCCAGCCGGCGCGCCGTCTCATTCGGGGCCTCGTTGCTGAGCGCGGCTTCGTCGACCGCCGGCGCGGCGACCTCGAACGGAATGCGCAAGCGCGCAAGCAGCGCGCGCCGATACGGGGAAGTGGAAGCGAGTACGATCGGCGGCGGCATCAGCCGAGTTTAGACCGGGCAAAGCCGGATCATTTCGATATGGCGAAGATTGCGAGGCCCTCTGCACCGACGACCGACGTCTTCGCGCTGGCAAACGCCGGCGGCCGGGTTACTGGCCGTATCGCAAACGCGAACTTCAGGCGCTTGGCTCCGTTGCTTGCCTTGCCTGACGGTGAAGTGGCATGGGAAATGCGCGGCGAAATCGATCACCGCGGAAGACCGGCGGCAACGCTGACGCTGCATGGTGTCGTGGTGGTCCGCTGCGACAGGTGCGGCCTGGATCTCGATCTGCCGATACACGTCGAATCGCACTACTGGTTTGTCGAAACCGAGGAGGCGCTGAACTCGCTGCCGATCGATGTCGGCGAGACCGAGCCCCTGCTCGGCAGTCGCCAGTTTTCGGTCGAGCAACTGGTCGAGGACGAGTTGATACTTGCGATTCCGATTTCACCGCGCCACGAGCATTGCCGGTTCGCGGAGGAGTCCCCTCCGGACGACGATCGGCATCGACCGCTGGCCGCGCTGGCGGCGCTAAGGTCCCGCCACTAATGCACTTTTTGCTTCAAATGGCCGCGCTGCGCTAAACTTCACGGCTATTTTGCAACCGAGGAATGCCATGGCAGTCCAGCAAAACAAGAAGTCTGCATCGAAGCGCGGCATGCATCGCGCACACGATTTCCTGGCCCAGCCGCCGACAGCGATTGAACCCAGCACCGGCGAGGTTCATCGCAGGCACCATGTGAGCCCCAGCGGCTATTACCGCGGCAAGAAGGTCATCCAGACCAAGAGCGACGAGTAACGAATCGAATCGCGCGCGGCACTGAACCGCGCCGAGCGAACTCGCAGCGCGCAACGTCTGCCATCGGCCGGACGATGAAGGTCAGGCTTTCCATCGATTGCATGGGTGGCGATCACGGGGCGTCGGTGACGGTTCCGGCCGCAGTCGCATTCGCACGGCAGCAGCCCGCGGCGGAGTTGCTCCTCGTCGGACGCGAGGAGCAGATCGAAGCGCACCTGAAGGGCGAAACGGTCGATCGCGCGCAGCTTCAGGTTGTGCACGCGGACGAGATCGTGGCGATGGACGATCCGCCCGCGCAGGCGCTGCGCGGCAAGCGCAATTCTTCGATGCGGGTGGCCATCAACCTGATCAAGGAGGGACGCGCAGACGCCTGCGTCAGCGCGGGCAACACCGGCGCGCTGATGGCGATTTCGCGTTTCGTCCTCAAGACCCTGGACGGCATCGACCGGCCCGCGATCGCCTCCGTGTTGCCGAACCAGAAGGGCGGCGTCACGACGATTCTCGATCTCGGTGCGAACGTCGATTGCACGCCCGAGCACCTGCTGCAGTTCGCCGTGCTCGGCTCCGCGCTCGTCGCGGCGGTCGACGAGAAGGAGCGGCCCACGGTCGGGCTGCTGAACATCGGCGAAGAGGTGATCAAGGGCAATGACGTGGTGAAGCGTGCCGCCGACCTGCTGCGTGCCAGTCCGCTGAACTTCCATGGCAACGTCGAAGGCGACGACATCTACAAAGGGACCACGGATGTCGTCGTTTGCGACGGCTTCGTCGGCAACGTCGCGCTGAAGGCTTCCGAGGGGCTGGCCCAGTTGCTCGGCGGCATGGTGAAGGAAGAATTCACGCGGAACTCCCTCACGCGCCTGCAGGCGCTGATCGCGTACCCCGTGCTGCGGCGCTTTCGCAAGCGCGTCGACCCGCGCAACTACAACGGCGCCAGCCTGCTCGGCCTGCGCGGCATCGTGGTGAAGAGTCACGGCGCGGCCGACGCATACGCATTCGAGCGCGCGATCGGGCGCGGCTTCGAGGAAGCCCGCCATCGTCTGCTCGAGCGCACCGAGATGGCGATGCTGCCGCTTCTGGCGCAGTTGAAGGTCGCGGCGCAGCCCGCGGCGATCGAGACGTCTCCATGAGCGCAAAGCCATCCGTGTTCACGCGGATCGCCGGCACCGGCAGTGCGCTTCCGGGGCGAGCGGTCAGCAACGAGGAACTCGCGCAACGGCTGGCGGCGGCCGGCGTGGAGACTTCAGACGAGTGGATCGTTGCGCGCACCGGGATCCGGCAGCGCTATCTCGCCGACGCGGGAGCGACGACCGCAGACTTGGGTGCGCGTGCGGCGCGTGCGGCGCTGGCGGCGGCCGCATGCAATGCCGCGGCGCTCGACCTGATCGTCGTCGCCACGTCCACCCCGGACTTCGTGTTTCCGAGCACGGCCTGCCTGATCCAGGCCGAACTGGGCGCGAAGGGGGCGGCGGCGTTCGATGTGCAGGCCGTGTGCAGCGGCTTTGTCTATGGCGTGACAGTTGCCGATGCGCTGATCCGCACCGGCAACTACCGTCGGGCCCTGGTGATCGGCGCCGAGATGTTTTCCCGCATCCTCGACTGGAAGGACCGGACGACCTGCGTGCTGTTCGGCGACGGCGCCGGCGCGGTCGTGCTCGAGGCAGCGACCCGGCCCGGCATCCTGGCGAGCCGACTGCATGCCGATGGTTCGCAGGCATCGATCTTGTGTACCGCCGGGCGCATCGCGGAAGGTGCAGTGGTTGGCGACCCGTTTCTGCGGATGGACGGCCAGGCGGTCTTCAAGCTTGCGGTGAATGTGCTCGACGCCTCCGCGCGCGAGGTGCTCGCCGATGCCGGGATGTCGACGTCGCAGGTCGACTGGCTGATTCCGCACCAGGCCAACGTGCGCATCATGTCGGCCACCGCGCGCAAGCTGGGGATCACAGAGGATCGGGTCGTCGTGACAGTCGATCGCCACGGCAACACCTCTGCCGCCTCCGTGCCTCTTGCCCTCGATGAGGCAGTCCGGGACGGGCGCGTTCAGCGCGACCAGGTGGTGATGCTGCAGGGGGTAGGCGGCGGTTTTACGTGGGGCTCGGTACTGCTTCGCTATTGATCAAAGAAAGAAGAAGAGAGAAGGGAGCAGATGAAATTCGCGTTCGTGTTTCCCGGGCAAGGATCGCAGTCGGTTGGCATGCTTTCTGCGTTTGCCGGGGATCGAACTGTCGATGACGTGGTGCAGCGGGCCTCGGTGGCGCTGGGCGAAGACATCGGAAGGCTGATGGCGGAAGGCCCGGCGGAGGCGCTGGCCCTGACGGTGAATACGCAGCCCTGCATGCTGACCGCTGGTTATGCAATGTTCTCGGCGTGGCGCGCTTCCGGCGGGCCGATGCCCGCCATGGTGGCCGGGCACAGCCTCGGGGAGTACACCGCGCTGACCGCGGCAGGGGCACTGAAGTTCGAGGATGCGGTCAGGCTGGTGCGGGTGCGCGCGCGAGTGATGCAGGAAGCGGTGCCGGTCGGAAGCGGCAGCATGGCCGCAATTCTGGGGTTGTCCGACGACCTCGTGCGTCAGGCGTGCCAGGAGGCTGCGCAGGGTGAGGTGGTCGAGGCAGCCAACTTCAACGCACCGGCGCAGGTGGTGATTGCCGGCCACAGGGCCGCGGTCGAAAGGGCATGTGAGATCGCCAGGCGCCTTGGCGCCAAACGCGCGCTGCCGCTGCCGGTGTCGGCACCGTTTCACTCGTCGCTGCTGGCGCCCGCGCGCGACTATCTGCGCCGACATCTGGCGACGGTGGAATTCTCGCCGCCACACGTTGCCGTGTTGAACAACATCGATGTGGCGATCGAGACCGATCCAGCGCGCATCCGCGATGCGCTGGCGCGCCAGGCCGCCGGACCCGTGCGGTGGTCCGAAACGCTGGCGCGCATGGCGGCCGACGGGATCACGCACGTGATCGAGTGCGGGCCGGGCAAGGTCCTCGCGGGACTGACGAAGCGTGCCGCACCCGGCGTCGAAAGCCTGGCGATCACGGACCCGGCGAGCCTGCGAGACGCCCTGAACAGGATCCTTTCGTGGCATGAGCGATAACGGCGTTTTCTCGTCCGCGGCGTTGAGCGGAGAAGTCGCGCTCGTCACGGGCGCTTCGCGCGGCATCGGGCGTGCGATTCTCGACGCACTCGCGCGCGCCGGTGCCACCGTCGTCGGGACGGCCACCACTGAGGCCGGCGCGGACGCGATCGGCGAACGCCTCGGCGAACTCGGTGCAAAGGGCCGCGGCATGGCGCTCGATGTGCGCAATGCGGATGCGAGCGACGCGGTCGTCGAGTCGATCGCCCGGGAGTTCGGTCGGCTGTCGGTGCTGGTCAACAACGCCGGAATCACGCGCGACACGCTGGCGTTGCGCATGAAGGAAGAAGATTGGACGGCGGTGATCGACACGAATCTCGACGCCGTCTTCCGGCTTTCGCGTGCCGTGCTGCGTGGGATGATGAAGGCCAAGCACGGCCGGATCATCAATATCACGTCCGTGGTCGGCAGCGCCGGCAATCCGGGCCAGGCGAACTACGCGGCGGCGAAGGCCGGGGTGGAAGGCATGACCCGTGCGCTGGCGCGCGAGGTTGGCAGCCGCGGCATTACCATCAATTGCGTCGCGCCCGGGTTCATCGACACCGACATGACGCGGGCGTTGTCGGAACAACAGACACAGGCCTTGCTGGCGCAGATTCCGCTCGGCCGGCTCGGCCATGTCGAGGATGTCGCCGCGGCAGTCGTATTTCTGGCGTCGCGGGCCGGCGCTTATGTCACGGGCGCTACCCTGCATGTCAACGGCGGCATGTACATGAATTGACTGCGAGGGGAAACTGTCGAGTGGGCTGTTAGAATCGCGCCCGCCTTTTTTGGCCGACTTCGCAGGTACGGTTGCGGGATCGAGCCGCAAACAGACACCGTAGGAGGAGTCCATGGAAAACGTTGAACAACGAGTGAAGAAAATCGTCGCCGAGCAACTCGGCGTGAACGAAGCCGATATCAAGAACGAGTCGGCGTTTGTGGAAGACCTGGGGGCCGATTCGCTCGATACGGTTGAGCTCGTGATGGCGCTCGAAGATGAGTTCGAAACCGAGATCCCGGACGAGGAAGCCGAAAAGATCCGCACGGTCCAACAGGCGATCGACTACATCAACAGCCACGCCAAGAAGGCCTGAACGACGGCCGGCTTGCCGCTGACTCGAAAGACCCGCCTGACCTCGGATGGATGGACGCCGCCGCGTAGTCGTAACCGGCCTGGGAGTCGTTTCCCCGGTCGGCAACGACGTTGCCGCCGCATGGAGCAATCTGGTCGCCGGCCGGTCGGGAATATCCCGGATCACACGGTTTGACGCGTCGACCTTCCGCACCCAGATCGCGGGCGAGGTCAAGGGTTTCGACATCGGTGCGTACATCCCCGCGAAGGAAGCGCGCCGCATGGATACCTTCATCCACTTCGGCCTCGCCGCATCGATCCAGGCGATCAAGGATTCCGGCCTCGAGATCACGGATGCAAACCGCGAGCGCATCGGCTGCTTGGTCGGTTCGGGCATCGGCGGCCTGCCGCTGATCGAAGAGAACTACCAGGAGTTCAGCACGCGGGGCGCTCGGCGCATCTCGCCGTTCATGATTCCCGGCGCGATCATCAACATGATCTCGGGCAACCTGTCGATCCTTTACGGACTGAAGGGCCCGAACCTCGCGATCGTGACCGCGTGCACGACCGGGCTGCACTGCATCGGGGAGGCCGGCCGCCTGATCGAATACGGCGATGCGGACTTCATGGTCGCGGGCGGGGCGGAGGCGACCGTGTGCCCTCTCGGCGTCGGCGGATTCGCGTCGATGCAGGCGCTTTCGGTGCGCAACGATGATCCGGCGACCGCCAGCCGGCCGTGGGACCGCGACCGCGACGGGTTCGTGCTCGGCGAGGGTGCCGGTGTGATGGTGCTCGAGGAGTACGAGCACGCCCGCAACCGCGGTGCGCGCATCTACTGCGAACTCGCGGGCATGGGAATGAGCGCTGATGCCTATCACATGACCGCGCCGGACGTGGACGGACCGCGCCGCGCAATGCTGAGCGCATTGCGCCGCGCGACGGTCAACGCGGACGACGTCGACGACCTGAACGCGCACGGCACGTCGACGCCGCTGGGCGACGTGAACGAATCCAACGCGGTCAAGCTGGCGCTCGGCGACGCTGCGCGCAGGGTGGTGATCAACTCGACGAAGTCGATGACCGGGCATTTGCTGGGCGGCGCGGGCGGACTGGAATCGGTCGTGACCGCGCTCGCCGTTTATCACCAGGTGTCGCCGCCGACCATCAACATCTTCAACCAGGATCCCGAGTGCGACCTCGACTACGCGGCCAATACGGCACGCGACATGAAGATCGACGTCGCATTGAAGAATTCGTTCGGCTTCGGTGGCACCAACGGCACGCTCGTCTTCAAGCGTGTCTGACCTGGCGTTTTCCTGGGTAACCCTGCAGCGCTCGGCGCGTGCGCGCCGGCTCGCCGATGTCGGGCTGCTCCTGACGGCCCTTTCGGCATCGGCAGCCGGTGCCGCCGCGTTCATGGCGCCGACTATCGGCCGCGGCGCGGCGGCGGCGGGTGCAGTTGCCGTGCTGATCGGCGTCGCATTCCTTCGTTCGCGTCCGCGGCAGCTGATTCAGCTGCGCGTCACGCCTGAGGCTGACATCCTGACGCGGCGTGATCCTGGCGCGGAAGCGAGGCCGATGCAGGTACTGTTCGTCGCGCCCTGGCTGATCGTCCTGGCCGACGGGCGCCGAGTCCTGCCGGTCTGGCCCGACGTCCTCGGACAGGCCGAGTTCCGCCACCTCATGGTGGCGAGCCTATGGCGACGGCCGACCGCACAAGCGTGATCCCCGTCAAACAATCGATGAAACGCGACGGCGTGCCGAACTATTTCGTGGCGGACCGGTCAGATTGGCACGCGATCTGCTCTCGGGCAGGCGGAGCTGGTTGGTGAGCGAGCGCGACGTCGACCAACAGCTTGTCGAGCGAGTTCAGCGCGGCGACAAACGAGCGTTCGAGCTGCTGGTGTCCAAGTACCAGCGCAAGATCTTCCGTCTGCTTTCGCGCCTGATCCGGGACCAGTCCGAAATCGAGGACGTTGCGCAGGAAGCATTCATCAAGGCGTATCGAGCGCTCCCAAACTTTCGCGGCGAAAGCGCGTTTTACACATGGCTGTACCGGATCGCGATCAACACCGCCAAGAACTTCCTCGTTTCGCAGGGGCGACGTCCACCGACTACCACCGAGAACGAGGTGGAGGACGCGGAGAATTTCGACGATGCGGCGCTGCTGCGGGACGTCGACACGCCGGATTCCATGCTGATGTCAAAGCAGGTCGGCGACGCGGTGAACCGGGCCATCGCCCGTCTGCCGGAGGACCTGCGCACTGCGATCGTGCTGCGCGAACTGGAAGGACTGAGTTACGAGGAAATTGCGGCCACGATGAACTGTCCCATCGGTACGGTACGCTCGCGCATCTTTCGTGCGCGGGAGGCGATTGCCGAGGAACTGAGGCCGTTGCTGGAAACTTCGAAGGACAAGCGTTGGTGAGGTTGTCATGCGGGGCAAGCTGAATCAAGCGCCGAGCGCGACGCGCAGCGAAGACGGTCGCGAGAAGTTGTCGAGCCTGATCGACGGCGAATTGAGTGAGCGCGAGTGCGCCGAGATCCTCGACCGGGTATGCGCGGATTCGCTGGCTCGCGAGCAGTGGGCGATGCTGCATGCGGTCGGGGATGCGATGCGTTCCAGCGAGGTTGGATCGCTGCATTCGGCGCGTTTTGCCGATCGGATGTCCGCAGCCCTGGCGCGCGAGCCGTCGATCCTCGCGCCGAAGGCCTTCACGCGGCGACGCTTGCAGCGGGTGCTGGTACCGGGCGCGGCCGTGGCTGCCGCGGCCGCATTGCTCGCGGTGGTGGCGATCCCGCAACTGCGCGGGGACAGCGAGACGCCCCAGATCGCCGCAGTTCCGACCACCGCGCCCGTGGCGGAACCCCAGCCAGTTGAAATGGCCCGCGTTCCCGAACTGGAGCGTTATCTGCGGGCGCACCGGGAACTCGCCGGCGGTCTGGTGATGCCGCAGGCGACACCCTATCTGCGGACATCGAACAACCTGCCTCTGGAGGCGCGCTAGATGCAGTTCGGCCGGGGTACTGCCCCGACCTTGACCGGCCGATACGAGGCGGACATCGCGCGGCGCCTGCTCGGCGCGCTGCTGTTCCTGGTACTGGCCGGCGCCGGCTTGGCGCAGGCGCTGGCTCAACCGGTCCCGGGAGGCAAGGTTGACTCACGGAAGGATCGGCCACGCACCGACCTGCAATGGCTGCAGGCCATCCAGGCCGCCGCCGAGCACATGAACTATTCGGGGACCATCATCTACCAGCAGGGCGAGGAAGTCAGAACGTCGCGCCTGGTCCACGTATTCGACGGCAATGAATCGCGCGAGCGGCTGCAACCGCTCGATGGGCAACTGCGCGAGTTCATCCGCCGCGCCGATGAGGTGCAGTGCCTGATGCCCGAATCACGCCGGATCGTCATCGAACGTCGGCTTTCTCGAGATGCGTTTCCCGCCATCACTTCGGCGGACCCGGCCTTGATTCTCCAGCACTACACGGTCAGCGTGGGCGGAACCGAACGCGTTGCCGGCGTCGAATGCCAGGTCATCAATATTGAGCCGAAGGATCGGATGCGCTACGGCTACCGGCTCTGGGTCGACCGGTCGAGCGGATTGCTGCTGCGCGCAGTGACCCTCAACGAGCGCAATGAAATCCTGGAGCAGATGGCGTTCGCCGAAATACAGACAGGGCCACGCGTCGATCGGACGCAGCTGAAGCCATCGTGGTCGACCGACGGCTGGCACATCGAACGCACGCAGCAATCGGTGATCGACCTCGCACAGCAGGGATGGCACGTGACGCCGCCGGCGGGATTCCGCAGACTAAACGAGGTGATGCGGTCGCTTTGGGGATCGACTGCCGAGCGCAAGGTGATGCAAGCGGTCTTCACCGATGGGCTCGCCAGCGTGTCGGTCTTCATCGAGCCCTCGCCGGCCGATGCCGTGACCGAGGCCGCTCAATCGAAGGGACCGACCAGCGTCTACGCGCGGCGGATGGCGGATGCGCGCGTGACCGTCGTCGGCGAAGTTCCGATGGCAACGGTCAAGTCCGTGGCCCGATCGATCGAATTCCGTCCTCCGCGCTAGAGCACTTTCACAACCCCGGATACTAGAAACGATGAAAACCCTGACTAGGCTCCTGCTGATCCTCTTCCTCTCGGCGGTCGCGATTCAGGGGCGCGCGCAATCGGCGCAGTTGCCCGACTTCACCGACCTGGTCGAGCGTGCCAGCCCGGCGGTGGTCAATATCCGGACGACGGCGCGCATTCCATCGGGCCAGGCGATGCCGCAGATTCCGGGCCTCGAGGAGGGTGACCCTTTCTACGAGTTCTTCCGGCGCTTCTTCCCGCAGCCACAGCCGCAGCCCCAGCCCAGACAGGGCCCGCAGCCGCGTGCGCCGCGCGGCGATCGTGAGGTTCCGCGCGGCCTGGGCTCCGGTTTCATCATTTCCTCCGACGGCTACCTGATGACCAACCATCATGTGGTCGATGGCGCAGATGAGATCATCGTCACGTTGCCCGATCGGCGCGAGTTCCGCGGCAAGCTGATCGGATCGGACCAGCGCACCGATGTCGCCCTGGTGAAGATCGAAGCGACCGGATTGCCGACCGCGAAGATCGGGGATTCGTCCAAGCTGAAGGTCGGCGAATGGGTGATCGCCATCGGATCGCCGTTCGGGCTCGACAGCACGGTGACGGCCGGCATCGTCAGCGCCAAGGCACGCGAAACCGGAGATTTCCTGCCTTTCATCCAGACCGATGCGGC
>JBAIYN010000689.1:0-5261 GCA_037915775.1 Burkholderiales bacterium
CTTGCCCGCGCGCTTGGCTGCGGCTGCAATGCGCGCCTTCAGATCTTCGGGTAGGCGGATCGTCGTCGTGGACATCGCGATGCCTCTCAATGACACCGAAGCAATGTAGCACGTGGGTGCTACATCATGCAAGCCGACTGAACGGTTTTTTCCCCTCTCCCTCGCAGAGAGAGAGGTAGGGGAGAGGGTCGGCCTCAGCGCTGCAGCAACGCGTTGACGGCCGCCACGTCCCGGTCCTCCAGCGTGCCGGAGGCCGCCTTCAGGCGCAGCCCGTTGACGAGGAAGTCGTAGCGCGCCTTCTTCAGGTCGCGCTGCGTGTTGAAGAGCTGCGTCTCGGCGTTCAGCACGTCCAGATTGATCCGGACGCCCACGCGATAGCCGAGGCGGGTCGATTCGAGCTGGCTCTTCGCCGACACTTCGGCGGATTCGAGCGCGCGCACCTGGGCCAGGCCGAAGTCGACGCCCGTGTAAGCCTGGCGCGCGGACTGCGAGGCGGTGCGGCGCGCGGATTCGAGGTCCTGCTTCGCCTTTTCCTCGTTGGCGAGCGCCTGCCGGATCCGGCTCTGGATCAATCCGCCGGAATACAGCGGGTAGTTCAGCTGCACGCCGATGGTGCCGCTGCGGACGTCGCCGAAAATGTTGTTAGTCGAGCTCCCGCTCTGGCGGTTGATCGCGGCCGACGCCGTGAGGTCCACCGTCGGCAGATTGGCGTCGCGCTGCCGCACCGTTTCACGTTGCGCGATTTCGGCCGATGCGCGTGCGATCGCCACCCCATAGCTGCTGTCTTCGGCCCGCTTGGCCCAGGCCTCGACGTCCTTCGGCTGCGGCGACGACAGTTCCGGCGCGTCGCGCAGCGGCGCCAGGACCCCCGGGTCGCGGCCGATGATCGCGCGCAGCGCGTTCTGCTTGACGATCAGATCGCCGCGCGCGGTCTGCTCCTGCGCCACGGTCTGGTCATAGCGCGCCTGCGCCTCGTGCGTATCGACGATCGTCTTCGTGCCGACCTCGAACTCGCGCTTGGCCTGCGCCAGCTGCTCGGTCGCTCCCTTCTTGCTCTCGAGGATCGCGGCCAGGGTGTCCTGCGCGGCGAGTACGTCGAAGTACGCCTGCGCCACGCGCAGGATCAGGTCCTGCCTCGCCTGGGCCAGCGTGGCCTCGGCGCCGACCACCGACAGCTTCGCCTGCGTGATCGCCTCGAAGTACTGCGGCCGGTACAGCGGCATCGACAGCGACAGCGACGGGCCCCAGCTCCAGTAGTTGCGCGAGAAACCGTACGGTGCGCTGGCAGAGAAGTCCACGTAGGAATCGCTCGCGCCGACCCCAAGATTCACGTTGGGCAGAACCGCCGAGCGCGCCTGCGGTTCCGCCTCGCCGGCCGCCTGCCGTGCGAAGCGCGCCGAGGCGAACACGGAATCGTTCTGGACCGCGTCGCGATAGATCGTCAGCAGGTCATTGCGTGCCGGCGCCTGTGCCCAGCTGCTACCCGCCAGCGCAAGCAATGCGCCGGCGGCGAATGCTGTCTTCCGGTTCGCCAACATCACTGTGTTCCTCCGTCCGTTCCGCAGTTCAAATCAGTACACCGGCATCGACGGATCGACCTCGCGCGCCCACGCGTCGACACCGCCGGTCAGGTTATAGACATCCGTATAGCCCCGCTGCATCAGAAACAGCACCACGTGCGCGCTGCGGCGCCCGTGATGGCAGATGCACACGACGGGGCGATCGCGGTCGATTCGATGCAGCTCGCCCGGCACCGTGCGCATCGGTATCAGCTCGGTGCCCGCGATGCGGCAGATCTGCGTCTCCCACGGCTCACGCACGTCCAGCAGTTGCGGCGATTCGCGCGCGGGATCGGCCAACCACTGTGCCAGTTCGGCCGCATTGAGCGCCTTCATCAAAACCGGAACGTCGATGGGCGCCACGCATTGCGCAGCGGCTTCACGTTGGTCTCGAACAGCTTAAGCGTGTCGTAGGCGCCGTCTGCGACCCGCGTCACAATCTGCGCCGTCATCACCGGCGCATCGCCCACGATCGCCGCCAGCCGGCCGCCGATCTTCAGCTGCGACAACAGCGACTCCGGCAGCACCGGCAGCGAACCCGACACGATGATCACGTCGTACGGAGCGCGTGCCGGCCAGCCGCGCGCTCCGTCGCCGGTGTCGACCTTGACGTTGCGCACTCCGGCGCGCACGAGGTTGTCGGCGCCGAAGCGCGCGAGGCGCTCGTCGATCTCGACCGTCAGCACGTGCTGCGCCTTGTGCGCCGCCAGCGCCGCCATGTAGCCTGAGCCGGTGCCGATCTCGAGTACGTGCTCGTGCGGCTTGATCCCGAGTTCCTGCAGGATGCGCGCCTCGACCTTGGGGGCGAACATGGATTCGCCGCTGTCGTAGCCGTCGACACGCAGGGGGATCTCCATGTCGGTGAACGCGAGCGCGCGATACTGCGGCGGCACGAAGTCCTCGCGCTTGACCACGAGCAGCAGGTCGAGCACCGACTGGTCGAGCACCTCCCACGGGCGCACCTGCTGCTCGACCATGTTGATGCGGGCCCGTTCGACGTCGATCGCAACGGTCGATGAAGTCATCACTGCCACTTTCGTTAGCAAGCCTGAGCAACAGGCGCGAATCTTAGCAATCGCGCCCGCGTCCGCGCCGCGTTTCGGGCCGCCGTATCGTCGATTCGTCGCATGGGTCCGACGCGCTGCAGCCTCCGTGGCGCAGGACGGGTGGAGCCGCGGCGGATCCGCGGGGCGGACCGGCGCGAAGCGCCTTCGCCGCGGATATAGTCCGGGGTCGTCAGGACCGAGTCGACGACGGCCCGGTTGCGGGGATATTCAGCCTGCCGGTCGGCCGGCAGCGGGGTCAAAGCGATGCGCATCTGCAACGTGGTCACGATCGCCGGGGTCGATCCGTCCGGCGGCGCCGGCGTGCTGGCCGACGTCAAGGCGATCAGCGCGCAGCGCGCTTATGCATGCGCGGTGGTCACCGCGCTCACCGCGCAGAACACGCAGGCCGTGACGGGCATCCATGCCGTGCCGCCGGCCTTCCTGCGCGAACAGATCGACGTGCTGTTCGCCGACGTGGCGATCGATGCGGCCAAGATCGGCATGCTCGGCGGCCGCCCGGTGATCGAGGCCGTCGCGCTCGGCCTGCAGCGCTGGACACCGCCGCACGTCGTGCTGGACCCGGTGATGGTCGCCAAGAGCGGCGACGCACTGCTCGCGAAGGACGCCGTCGGCGCGCTGCGCGACGCTCTGCTGCCGCTGGCGACCGTGATCACGCCCAACCTGCCCGAGGCCGGCGTGCTGCTCGAAGGCCGCGCACCCGACAGCCTGCGCGAGATGCGCCAGGCCGCCGAGCGCCTGCGCGATCGGATGAATCATTCCGGACAGCGCTGGGTGCTGCTGAAGGGCGGGCACCTGCCGTACGGCGACGCGATCGACCTGCTGACCGACGGCGACAGGATGATCGAGCTCAACGCCCCGCGTGTGGCGACGAAGAACACGCACGGCACCGGCTGCACGCTGTCGTCGGCATTGGCCGCGCTGCTGCCGCAATGTGCCGACGTGCCCGACGCCGCGCGGCGCGCGAAGGCGTACCTGACCAAGGCGATCGAGAACGCGGATCGCCTGAATGTCGGCAAGGGACACGGGCCGGTGCACCACTTCCACGCGATGTGGAAGTAGATTGCGCTCTCCGCCGCGCGGGCGGTTACTTTCTTTGCTTCGCCAAAGAAAGTAACCAAAGAAAGGCGAGCCTACGAAGCCGGCCCTTTGGGCTTCCTTGCGCTGCTCGGTGCGGACGGCGGGTGTCGTGAACTCGGGCGATCTCTCCGCTGCGCTCCGAGCCGCGCCCTCAGACAACGACACTTGACGGCCCCGTCCGCCCCTGCGCTGCTCAGCGGCTTCGAAGGCGGAAAGTCAAAAGATGCCCCTCACCCTGGCCCTCTCCCCGAGGGGAGAGGGGAAGGCGAGAGAGAGCGATCGAATGATCCCGCTGGCCCGACTTCCGGGCGGGCGGATGCTGTCGTTCCGATGAAAGGGGGATCAGAGTGACGCTTCCTTGAAGGCACGAAGAACCGCGTTCATGCGCGTCTGATAGCCGGGACCTTGCGACCGAAACCATTCGAGCACGTCGGCGTCCACGCGCAGTGCGATGGATGTCTTGGCTGGAACGGGCCGCAGGCCGCGGCGCACGATGCCGCGCACGACGTGCTTGACCTTAGCCTCCGGGTGTTCGGCGCTCAGCTTGATGTCCTTGTCCTTCATTGCGCGGACGCGTTTCCAGTCAGTCCTGGAGACTTTCGAAGAGGATGATTTCTTCATTGCGGGTGGCCTTGCGAAATGAGATCACGTGAATTTCCGATTCGCTCTCGGTGTGAACGATCGAGACGGTGATGCCGCCGAGAAAGCCGAGCGTGACGTAGCGTGTTTCCTTGTAGGCGAAACGATCGTCCTCAAAAGTGAAGGTCGGCCCCTCGAATACGCGCGGCGCGTCGACGAAATCGAGCCCATGTTCCTTGACGTTGGTTCTGCGCTTCGTCTCGTGCCAGCTGAATCGCATTGACGAAATGTATATACGAGCCGCGGTCGCGTCAACCTTCGTGCCCGCGCGGGCGCGGGGGCCAAGATGAAGCTTTGGAATGGACGCCGCGGACGGGGCCAGCTATTTGTTGATCGCCACCTTCGGCACCGCGCCCTCCTGCGGCTCGATCCGTTTGCGGTCCGGTTCGATCGCGGCGAGCGGCGCGCATTCGCGCATCGTGTTCAGGCTGCGCACGGCGAGGTTCTGGTAGGCCTGCGTACCCTCGATCTTCCATTTCAGCTCGTCGGGCGTGAGTTCGCGCAGCGCCTTGGCCGGGATGCCGGCAGCGAGCATGCGCGGCGCGATCACCGCCCCGGCCTTGACGAAAGCGCAGGCGGCGACGATCGCGGACTCGCCGACGACGGCCTCGTCCATCACGACCGCGTTCATGCCGACCAGCGCATTGCGCTTGACCACGCAGCCGTGCAGCACGGCGCCGTGGCCGATGTGGCCGTCGACCTCGACGATCGTGTCGGCGTGCGGGAAGCCGTGCACGACGCAGGTGTCCTGCAGGTTTGACCCTTCCTCGAACACGATGCGGCCGAAGTCGCCGCGGATGCTGGCGGCGGGCCCGACGTAGCAGCGCGGGCCGATGATCACGTCGCCGATCAGGATTGCGGTCGGATGCACGAACGCGGCCGGATCGATCACCGGCCGGATGCCGTCAATCTCGTAGCA
>JBAIYN010000678.1:0-11651 GCA_037915775.1 Burkholderiales bacterium
CGCGCGGGCGCCTGCGCGTGGCGCTGCCGCATGCGCTCGAGTTCGTCACGTCGCCGTATTTCGCCAAGGGGTTCGCGATCCTGCGCGACGCGCACGCAGCCACGCGCATCGTCAGGCATGTCGATCGCATCGAGGCGCTCGGCGGCAAGTCGCTGGAGCGCGTGCGCTTCAACGCCGACGGCCGCACCGAGGAGATCGCCGCCGACCTGCTGCTGTTGCACCAGGGCGTGGTGCCGAACATCAACCTGTCGAACGCGATCGGCTGCGCGCACCGCTGGGACGATGCGCAGCTCGCGTTCGTTCCGGTCGTCGATTCGTGGGGAGAGAGCTCGGTGACCGGCGTGACCATCGCCGGCGACGGCGCCGGCATCGCGGGCGCGCGCGCGGCGGAACTGCGCGGGCGCCTCGCCGGGCTGCAGGTCGCGTGCACGCTCGACAAGCTCACCGCGGCCGCGCGCGATCGCGAGGCCGCGTCGCTACGCCGGGAGCTGGCGCGCTACCTGCGCGGCCGCGCGTTCGTCGACGCGATGTACCGGCCACCCGACCCGTTCCGCCTGCCCGCGGGCGACACGCTGGTGTGCAGGTGCGAGGAAATCACTGCGCAACAGGTGATCGACACGGTCAAGCTCGGCTGCACCGGTCCGAACCAGATGAAGAGCTTCCTGCGCAGCGGCATGGGGCCGTGCCAGGGACGCTTCTGCGGACTGACGGTCACCGAGCTGATCGCGCGCGAGCGCAACGTGCCGCCCGGCGAAGTCGGTTACTACCGGCTGCGCTTCCCGACCAAGCCGATCCCGCTCGGCGAGCTGGCTGCGCTGCCGCAGACCGAGGCGTCGGTGCAGGCGGTGGTGCGGATCGGCAAGTCGCACTGATCCTCGATACGCAGGGACGGGGACGGCTGTCGTGAGCGCGGTCGCAACGGCCGAGGTGATCGTGATCGGAGGCGGCCTGCATGGCTGCTCGGCGGCGCTGCACCTGGCGCGCGCCGGCGTGCCGGCGATCGTGCTCGAGAAGAACTACGTCGGCCGTCACGCATCGGGCGTCAATGCGGGCGGCGTGCGCACGCTGTCGCGGCACGAGGCCGAGGTGCCGCTCGCGCTCGCATCGCTCGACCTGTGGTACGGCATCGGCGATCTGGTCGGCGACGACTGCGGCTTCGAGACGCACGGCCAGATCCGCGTCGCCGAGAACGACGCGGCCGCGACGGCGCTGAAGCAGCGCGCGGAGCGCATGCGCGCGCTCGGCTACGCGCACGAGCGCTGGATCGAGCCCGACGAACTGTTCGCGCGCGTGCCGGCGCTGGCGCGGCACTGCCTCGGCGGGCTGATCGCGGAGCGCGACGGCGCCGCGAATCCGTACCGGACCACGCTGGCGTTCCGGCGCCGCGCCGAATCGCTCGGGCAGCGTTTCTTCGAGGGCGTGCGCGTCGAGCGGCTGCGGCGCGATGTCACCGGGTGGACCGTCGAGACGGATCGCGGCCGCTTTGGCGCGCGTGTGCTGGTCAACTGCGCCGGGGCGTGGGCCGATCGCGTGTGCGCGCAGCTCGGCGAGCCGGTGCCGCTGGAGCCGATCGCGCCGATGATGATGGTCACGCTGCGGATGCCGCACTTCCTCGAGCCGGTGGTTCTCGGCACCGATCGACCGCTGTCGTTCAAGCAGACGCACGAGGACACGGTGCTGATCGGCGGCGGACGGCGCGCGCGCGTCGAGCGCGATGCCGAGACGACCGAGCTGGATTTCCGCGAACTCGCGGCGTCTGCGCAGACCGTGTGGGACCTGTTCCCGATCATGCGCGACGCGACGATCCATCGCGGCTGGGCGGGCATCGAGGCGCGCATGCCCGACGACATCCCGGTGATCGGGCCGAGTTCCGCTGCGCCGGACGTCTATCACGCGTTCGGCTTCTCCGCGCACGGCTTCGAACTCGGGCCGATCGTCGGCCGCATCACCGCCGATCTGATCACGACCGGCGCAACCGATCTGCCGATCGCGCCGTTCTCGATCACCCGCTTCGCGGGCGCGGCCGCACGCTGAGCGCCGCGTCGATCACGGCGCCGGGAGACAATGCGGCGCCATGAGCGAACGTCTGGATCGTCGCCTGATCTACGCGGCCGGCCTTCTGCGCGGGCTCGCGGCCGGCGCGATCAGCGTGCTGGCGGCGGTGTATCTCGCCAAGCGCGGCTTTCCGGAGGCCGAGATCGGCATCGTGCTCAGCGCGGGGCTGGCCGGCGTGCTGGCCGGCACCGTCTACGGTACCTACTTCGCCGATCGCGTCGGACGGCGGCGCAGCCTGGTGCTGCTCGCGGCGCTCGCGGGGGCAGGCGGCTTCGCATTCGCGTGGGCCGATTCGCTGTGGTCCGCGGTTGCCGCCGCGTTCTTCGGCATGGTGAGCGCACAGGGCACGGACCGCGGTGCCGCGCAGGCGCTCGAGCAGGCGATCCTGCCCGGCATCGTCACTGCGCAGCAGCGCACGCGCGCGTTCGCCTGGTACAACGCGCTGCAGGATGCGGGCGGCGCGGCCGGCGCGCTGCTCGCCGCGCTGCCGGCGATCCTGCGCGACGGGCTCGCGTTGCCCGAGGTCCGCGCTTACGAGTCGACCATCGTCGCGTACGGCGCGCTGTTCGTCGCGGTGGGCCTGCTGTATGCGCGCCTGTCGCGTGCGGCCGAGTGCGGCACCGCGGAGGCCGCCGGTTCGACGCCGGAACACGCGGTCGGCGCAAGGCGCGCCGTGTATCGCTTCTCCGCGCTGTCGGCGCTCGATTCGCTCGGCGGCGGGTTCATCGGCTCGGCGCTGATCGCCTACTACCTGTATGCGCGCTTCGGCGTCGGCGAAGGCGCGCTCGCGCTGCTGTTCGCGGCCGCGCGCGTGATGAACGTGCTGTCGCATTTCGGCGCCGCGTGGATCGCCGGGCGCATCGGGCTCGTGAACACGATGGTGTTCACGCACATCCCGTCGAGCCTGCTGCTGCTCACTCTGCCGATCGCGCCGAGCTTCACCGTGGCGGCGCTGCTCTTCATCCTGCGCGAGGGGCTGACCGAGATGGACGTGCCGACGCGGCAGTCGTACCTGATGGCGATCGTGCCGGCGCACGAGCGTTCGTGGGCGGCGGGACTGTCGCAGCTTGCGCGCGCGGCGGGCCGCATGATCGCGCCGGCATTCGCGGGCGCAGCGATGCAGGCCGGTGCGCTGTGGCTGCCGCTGGTGGCCGGCGCGACGATCAAGATCGGCTACGACCTGCTGCTGTGGCGCGCATTCCGGCGCATCAAGCCGCCGGAGGAGGCGTAGCGAGCCTCCGGCCTTGAGCTACGCCAACACGTCGCCAGCGCGCTTGGAGCACATTGGGTGCACTGCTTCGTCAAGGACGGGATGACGATGAAACATGCATCGTGGATGATCGTGGCGCTGGCACTCGGCGTCGCGCAGGCGCAGGTCGTCGACTACAAGGTCGAAGGCGACGGCATCCCGAAGTCGCTGACCGGGACGCCGGGCAATGCCGCGCGCGGCAAGAGCCTGCTGATGAAGCGCGAAGCGGCCAACTGCCTGAGCTGCCATTCGATCAACGACAAGGACCTGAAGCCGGGCGGCACGCGCGGACCCGCACTCGACGGCATCGGTGCGCAGTTGACGGCGGCGCAGTTGCGGCTGTCGGTGGTCGACTACAGCCGCATCTCGCGCGACGCGACGATGCCGAGCTTCCACAAGGCCGGGCGCGGCCCCGACAAGGACACGCCGATCCTGACCGCGCAGGAAATCGAAGACGTGGTCGCTTTTCTCGCTACGCTTCGCTACAACAAGTAGCCGGGCGGCGCCGCGGCGCTGCCACGATTGCGGGACGACGCGCGGACGAAGTCCGCACAGCGCGGGAACGAAACCGCGTTTTGCCGGCCCAACCCGCATAACGACGACAGGGGGACGCCATGGAAGAGGAGCGCAGTTACCTCGGGTGGATTGCGGGCGGCGCGATCGTGGTCGCGGTGGCGGCCGTGATCGGGTACAACCTGTGGCAGAAGCGCGCGGTCGAGGCCCCGCCTGCTGCGCCGCCAGCCGAAGCCCCGGCTCCCGCACCGGCGCCGGCCACCGCGGCCGCGCCGCCGATCCAGCACCCGCTGCCGACGACCGAGACCGAAGCCGAGCCGCTACCGCCGCTCGCGCAGAGCGACGCGCTGCTGACCGATGCGCTGACCCGGCTGCTGGGCAAGAAGAGCCTGGGCGAATATATCTATGTCGACGGCATCGTGCGCCGCATCGTCGCCACCATCGACAATCTGCCGCGCGCACGTGTGTCGAGCAAGATCATGATCGCCAAGCCGGTGCCGGGCCCGTTCCTGGTCGATCGCCAGGGCGACGACATCGTGCTCGCTGCCAGCAACGCCGAGCGCTACTCGCGCTACGTGCAGTTGATGGAGTCGGTTGATACCAAGCGCGCGGTGGCCGTCTACCTGCGGCTGTATCCGCTGTTCCAGCGCGCATACGAGGAACTCGGTTATCCGAACGCGTATTTCAACGACCGCTTGGTCGAGGTGATCGACAACCTGCTCGCCGCCCCCGATGTGCAGGGGCCGATCAAGCTGATTCAACCGAAGGTGCGCTACGAATACGTGGACCCCAGCCTCGAATCGCTGTCGGCCGGCCAGAAGATCATGCTGCGCATCGGTACCGACAACGCGGCGCGCGTGAAGGCAAAGCTGCGCGACCTGCGCAGCGAACTGACGAATTTGCCCAAGCAGTAGCCGGCAGCGTAGGAGCGCGGCGGCGCCGCTGCGCGCGGATCGGGATCAGTTCAGGCCCCATTTCGCCGCAATCGCGTTCACGGTGCCGTCTGCCTGCAATTTCGCCAGCGAGGCATCGAGCTTCGCGCGCAGCTCGGAGTCGCCCTTCCGTACCGCAAAGGCGAGCCGTCCCTCCTGGACCGGGCTGTAGGACGACACGAGCTTCAGCCCGGGATGCGCATTGCCCCGCAGCCGGTAAGCGACTTGCAGCCCGTTGTCGACCACGGCGGCGACATGGCCTGCCTCCAGTTCGGCGAGCGCATCCGGCGGCGTGGCCACAAACGTCAGCTTTGCGCCGGCCTCCTGCAGGCCATTCACGTAGGCGCTGCCCTTGGGCGTCGCAATCGACATGCCCCTGAAATCCGCCGGCGACGTGTAGACCCGGGTATCGGTGACTGGCACGACCAGCAGATCGCGGAACGACCAGTACGACCGCGTGAAGTCGACCACCTTCTCGCGTGCCGGAGTCGGGCCGTAGCCGGACGCGATGATGTCGATCTTCCCGCCGACCAGTGCATCCTGAAGCTCGCCAAACGTCATCGGCTGGAGTTCGACCCGCAAGCCCGCATCCTTGGCCACGGCAAGCAGGAGCTCGACCGCGACGCCCTCCCACTGTTTCGTTTGCGGATTCAAGCCGGAGGTCGGCTGGCCGGCCGTCGTGCTGCCGACTCTGACGACGGATTGCGCCGCCGACGAGCCAGCGATCGCGAAGGTGAGTGCGCAGCACGCGACCGCGGCGCGGATCGATTTCATCGTTCTTCTCCCTGTGAAGTTCTTGTTTCTTCTGCGACGGTGAAGTGGCATGGGGTCTTCACCGCCGGCGGTCTGCCGATCGACGACGAGCACGCCGACGCGAGAGTAGCGGCGTGCGCAGCGCGTCGCAATCGACCCACGAGGTAACGGCGCGTCTCCCGTCGTGCGCGGGGTAACGGGTTGACGCAATCGGACCGCCCGTCGGTGACCGACGATGGTCATCGGCGCAGGTTGCGTGCTACAAAGCCGAGCCTTGCGCAACGGGCGCCGCTCAGCGACCGTCGCGACGCAAGTGCCGGACTGCGCCGATCAGGAAGCGGCAGCCGGCGGGTTATGACAAGACCAACAAGGGAGGAACATCGTGAAGCGATTCACCGCACTCGCATCCAGCGCGCTGCTGCTTTTTTTCGCCGCGGTGCTGCTGTCCGGCAACGCATCTGCCCAGAAGAAGGCGCTGAAAGACCAACTCGTCGGTACCTGGACCTATGTGGCAGTCGACGTCGTGCACCCGGATGGCAAACGGGTGCCCCTCTACGGCCCGAATCCGCAGGGGGTGGCGACGTTCGACGGCGACGGCCATTACATGCTGCTGACCGCGCGCGCGGGGCTGCCGAAATTCGCGTCGAACGATCGCGCGCAGGGCACGCCGGAGGAATACAAGGCGGTCGTGCAGGGATCGATCGCCCACTTCGGCCGCTACACCGTGAACGAAGCGGATCGCACGATCACGTTTCACATCGAAACCAGCACGTTCCCGAACTGGAACGGCACCGAACAGAAGCGCCCGTTCACGCTGGATGGCGAGCACCTGACATGGCGCACTCCGGCTTCGTCCGGCGGCGGCGTGGCCGAGGTGGTGCTGAAGCGCGCGAAGTAGGCGGACGGCGTGCGCGGCTCGGACGTGGAGCCGCGCGGCATCACCACGGCACTTCGCGCTCCGGCGTCGCGCCGATCTTGTGGATCGACAGGTCGGCGCCGTTGAATTCCTCCTCGGGCGAAAGGCGCAGCCCGATCGTCTGCTTGACCACGCCATAGACGGCGAAGCCTCCGATCAGCGCGACCGCGATGCCGAGCGCGGTGCCGAGGAATTGCGACGCGAAGCTGACGCCGCCCAGGCCGCCCAGCGCCTGGGTGCCGAAGATGCCGGCCGCGATCCCGCCCCACGCGCCGCACAGTCCGTGCAGCGGCCAGACGCCGAGCACGTCGTCGATCTTCCAGCGGTTCTGCGTCAGCGTGAACAGGTATACGAACAGCGCGCCGGCCACCGCGCCGGTGACGAGAGCGCCGACCGGATGCATCAGGTCGGAACCGGCGCAGATCGCGACCAGGCCCGCGAGCGGACCGTTGTGCACGAAGCCCGGGTCGTTGCGACCGGCGGCGAGCGCGGCCAGCGTGCCGCCCACCATCGCCATCAGCGAATTGATTGCGACCAGGCCGGAGATCTTGTCGATCGTCTGCGCGCTCATCACGTTGAAGCCGAACCAGCCGACCGTCAGCACCCACGCGCCGAGCGCGAGGAAGGGAATCGACGACGGCGGATGCGCCGAGATCGCTCCCTCGCGCGTGTAGCGGCCGCGCCGCGCGCCGAGCAGCAGCACCGCGGCCAGCCCGATCCAGCCGCCCATCGCATGCACCACCACGCTGCCGGCGAAGTCGTGGAACTCCGCGCCGAAGTGCGCCTTCAGCCAGCCCTGCACGCCGAAGTTCTGGTTCCACGCGATGCCCTCGAAGAACGGGTACACGAGCCCGACCAGCAGCGCGGTCGCGGTCAGCTGCGCGTTGAATTTGGCGCGCTCGGCGATGCCGCCCGACACGATCGCGGGGATCGCGGCGGCGAACGTCAGCAGGAAGAAGAACCTGACCAGTTCGTAGCCGCTCTTGGCGGCGAGCGTTTCGGCGCCGCTGAAGAACTGCACCCCGTACGCAACGCTGTAGCCGACGAAGAAATAGGCGAGCGTCGACATCGAGAAGTCGGTCAGGATCTTGACCAGCGCATTGACCTGGTTCTTCTTGCGCACGGTGCCGAGTTCGAGGAACGCGAAGCCGGCGTGCATCGCGAGAATCAGGATCGCGCCGAGCAGGATGAACAGCACGTCGGCCGATGTCTTCAGCGATTCCATGGATCCCCCCGGATCTTGTGTCGTTGTGCGGCTGCGGGCGTGTCGGGCGCCCGCTCGGGTGCGGATTATGCGGGCAATCCGCCGTGCGGTCCGGACGTGCGCGCCGGGTCAGGCAGCGGTGCGGAAGCCGGCGAAGATGTCGCAGCGTTCGGGCAGCGCGAAGTTGCGGTAGCGCGCGTGGTGCATGCGCGCGTGCGTGGCGGCGCTGCCGCCGCGCAGTTCGCGATGCGTGTGGAACCACGGCGCGGAGTAGTCCGCGTACGGGCCGGCGACGAAGCCGGGATAGGGTGCGAACGGGTCGGACGTCCATTCCCACACCGTGCCGCCCCACTCGATGCGGCCCTCGAGCGCAGCGTGTTCCCATTCGGCCGCGCGCGGCAGCCGCCGCTTCGCCCACGCGCAGTAGGCCTCGGCCTCGAACGCGTTGACGTGGATCACCGGCTGCGCCGGATCGAGCGGCAGCCACTGCTCGAACCATCGCGTCTCCCATCCGCCCGCGCTGCGGCGCCAGCGCTCGGGGTGATCGCGGCCGTAGCCTGCGCGCCAGCGCCGCGCGGCGTCGCTCGCCCAATACTCGTCGCGCCGGTAACCGCCGGCCTCGACGAACTCGCGGAACGCACCGGCGGTGACGGGTGTGGCGTCGATCTCGTACGCCGCCAGCGCGACCTCGAACGGCGGCCCTTCGTTGTCGAAAGAAAAACCGCCGGCGTCGGCCGGCCAGCCGATCTGCACCGTTTCCGCCGGAATCTTCGCCGCGACGAGCGCGCTCAACGCGGGCAGCGTCGCGTTGCGCGGCGCCGGATAGCCGAGCGCGGCGCGCATCCACGCGAGGGCCTCGTTGTGCATGTCGTCGTGGAACAGCGCGAGGCGATGGAAGTACAGCGATTCATCGTCTTCACCCGCCTGGTCGAGTGCCGCCAGCGCGGCCGCCAGCGTGGCGTCCAGCATCGCTTCGACTTCGTGCCGGGATGGCAGCGGCGCGGTCCAGCGCGCCGCATGCGCGAGCCGCGCCGAGTCGAACAGAGCGTCCGGGCCGGCGGCGATCGGCGGTCGCGCGGCATGCACCAGGCCCTGGTCGTCGCGCCGGTGCGGGCCCCGCTGGATCCAGAACTCCCAGAACCACGCGCAGTGCGCGACCTCCCACGCGACCGGGTTGACGCCCGCCTGCTGTGGCACCCGCCACTGCGCATCGCTCAGATCGTCGATCAGTCCGCGCATGCGCCGGCGCGCGCCCTGCATCGCAAGCCGCAATTCGTCGCGGAAATAGTGGCGCGCGCGGCGGCCGATCGAATGCAACGTCGAGACTTCGACCATCACTCAGGGCGGGCAAGAAAAAGCGCGAACCGGGACTGCGCGTCGGTCCAGCGCAGCTGGACCGGGAAGCCGGCCGACTGCAGCAGGCGCGCGAATCCGTCGGGCGCGTACTTGTACGAGTTCTCGGTGTGAATGCGCGCACCGGCGTCGAAGCGGCGCGTGCCGCCGGCCCAGTGCACGCTCACCGCACGGCGTGCTTCCAGATGCATTTCGATACGCTGCAGTTCCGGATCGTAAAACGCGACATGGCACCAGTCCTCGGTCCGGAAATCGGTGCCCGCTATCCGGTTAACGTGGTTCAGCGCGTTCAGGTTGAACGCGGCGGTGATGCCGAGCGCGTCGTCATAGGCGGCGTCGAGGATCGCCTTGTCCTTCACCAGGTCGACTCCGACCAGCAGCGCGCCGTCATCGTCGATCTGCGCCCGGACCTGTGCCAGAAAGTCTGTCGCCTCCGCCGGGCTGAAGTTGCCGATCGACGAGCCCGGATAGAAGAACAGGCGTCGTGCGCGCGGCACCTCGCCGGGCAGCGACAGCGAGCGCGTGAAATCGGTGCCGACGCCGAGGATGTTCATCTCCGGGTACTCGCGCTGCAAGCATTCGAGCGACGTCGCCAGGTAGTCGACCGAGATGTCGAGCGCCACGTAGGCGGCAGGCTGCAGCACGGGGAACATCCGGCCGGCCTTCTCGCAGTTGCCGGCGCCCAGGTCGATCAGCGTGCAGTTGCGCACTCCGTACGCGCGCGCGATCGCGGGTGACTGGGCGGCGAAGATCGATGCCTCGGCGCGCGTCAGGTAATACTCGGGCAGCTCGGTGATCGCCGCGAACAGGCGCGCGCCGAGCGCGTCGTAGAAGTACTTGGGCGGAATGGACGGCGTCGGCGACGTCAGCGCGGCGAGCAGTTCCGCGCGCGCTGCGGCCAGGTCGGGGCGATAGCCGTCGATCAGCCGCGGACGCAGCACGCCAGCCGCGCGACCCGCGTGAATGCCACTGTCACCGTTCGCAGTCATGGTTGGGGAGCGCCAGGACGGACGCGTAACCTAGCACGCTCGCGACCGCTACTGTCCGGAAACGGTACGTACCGCGGCCGCGTTCCGGGCGCCGCGGTACGCGCTACGGCGCGGACGAGTTCTTCTGCTGCTCGTACAGCGACGGCGTGGCGCCGCCGCGGCCGAGAAATTCGCGCAGGTGCTGGACCGAATTGCGGTCGAGCGTATTGCCGTGATGCGGCCGATGCAAAATGCCTTCCGCGCGCCCGAGCTTCACGCGGATGCGCGCGCCGGACAGCATTTCGATCTCCGCGCCAAGGTGCTTGAGCAGCGACTCGATGTCCCGCCAGTGGATGTTGCCGCTGATCGGGTCGTGGAAGATCGTCTTCAGCAGTTGCTCGTGCTTGTGACTCATGGCGGGCACCGTTCGGCTAAGCACGTGCAGGATACTCGCGCGCGACCACGGCCACGCGCGCGGCCGCTTGGCTCGGCTGGCGCCAGATCAGCGCGGCGGCGGCGCGTTCGGCGGCGGGATGCTGCCAGGCGGCACGTAGTCCGGCGGCACGTTGCCTGGCGGCGGCGCGTTCGGCGGCGGATAAGCCGGTGCCTGCTGCCGCTGCCGATACATGCGCGCAAACTCGCCGGTCAGCGCCACCCGGTTGCCGGCCGCGTACATGCACTGCGTGTACGCGGTGTCGTAACGATGCTGCGTCGCGTAGTACGACGTCTGCGCCGCACCGGCGCCGGCCGCACTGCCCGCCAGCAATCCGACCCCCGCACCGACGCCGGCGGCCGAACTGTTGCCGCCGATCGCGGCGCCGGCCGCAGCGCCGAGAACGGTTCCGACCACCGCGCTGTTGACGGCGCTGGTGTTGGCATTCTCGGACGCCGATGGACCAACCTGCGCCGACGCATACTGGCGGCAGCGTGCGTCATCGACCTGGAACTGCTCGAATGTCTTGCCTCGCCCAGGCAGCGCAGCCGTGCTGGGACCGGTGGGCACCGTCACGCATGCGGTCAGGCCGAGCAGGGCCGCACCGGATGCGAGCTTGAGCAGCGGATTCATCGTTGACTCCTATTGCTGCGGCGGCACGCGCTGCCAGCCGCCCGGGCATTCCTTCACGTACGGGTAGTAGCCTTTCGCGGTCGGACACCAGTACCACCAGACCGGCTTGGACGGAGCGGGGGCGGATTCAGGCGCTGCATCGTCGCGTTCCACATAGACCGGCGGCGATGCCGGAGCGGCGACGACGGGCGGGCCGTAGTACACCGGCGGGCCGTAGTAGTAAGCCGGACCCCAATAGCCCGGACCCCAGTAGTACGGACCGGGCACCGCGAAATCGAGAAAGATGCCGCCGTGCCAGCGGGGTCCGCCGCCGCCATGCCATCCGTGACCGCCGCCATGCCAGCGGCCGTCAGCCTGGGCGGGAGCAGCGACAACGAGCAGTGCCAGCGCCGCAGCGCCGGCAGCCAGAAGCGTTCGAAGCGGTTTCATCTGATCGTCCTCGGCCATGACCGACAGCCAGCGTCGGTCATTTCTCTAACGCTCATTGTCTGCCGCTGCGCACCGGTCGCAAGGCAAAAATCGTTGAAGTTGTAACTCTTCGTTGCGCAGGAAGCCGGCGCTTGCGATTTCGCAGGTGAACTGCCGCACCGGCCGTGCGATCCGATCGGCCTTACGGAGACGATGGCGATGCAACGCGCGTCA
>JBAIYN010000144.1:0-1620 GCA_037915775.1 Burkholderiales bacterium
AGATCGCCGCTGTCCAGCCAGTCGCCGTCGAACAGTTCGGCGGTCGCCTGCGCGTTGTTGAAGTAGCCGCGCGTCGCCGACGGACCGCGAAACTCGACGCGGCCCTGTATGCGCTCCGGCAGCGCGCGGCCCTGCGCGTCGACGATGCGAATCTCGTATCCCGGCAACACGCGCCCGTTGGCCACCACCGGCTGCGCGCGCGGATCGCTGGCCGCGACCGGCGCCGCATGGCCCGACCGCGCCAGCGCCTCGCGGTCGATGTGATCGATCAGCACGCCGCGCCGCGGCGGCGGGAACGCCACATCGAGCGTGCACTCGGCCAGTCCGTACACCGGTGCCAGCGTGCGTGGATCGAAACCGTGGCGCGCGAAGCGCTGCGCAAACCGCTGCAGCGTGGCGGCGCTGACCGCCTCGGCGCCGTTGAAGGTCCAGCGCAGCGACGACAGGTCGAGGCCGTCGAATTCGGCCTCGTCGATGCGGCTGGCGACGAGTTCGTATGCGAAGTTCGGCGCCGCCGTGATGGTGGCGCGATGCCGGTGTACCGCCCACAGCCAGCGCGCGGGCCGCGCCAGAAAGGCCTGCGGCGCCATCAGCACCAGCTGCAGTCCGTAGTACAGGCTGCCCATCCACGCGCCGATCAGCCCCATGTCGTGATACAGCGGCAGCCACGACATGAAGATGTCGCTCGACGTCGCGCCGGCCGCGGCGCCCATCGCGCGCAGATTGGCGAGCACGTTGGTGTGCGTGAGGATCACGCCCTTCGGATTGCCGGTGCTGCCCGACGTGTACTGCAGGAAGGCGATGTCGCCGGGCGCGATCGAAGCCTGCGTGGCGAGCGGTTCGGCGGCGACAAGCTCGCCTGGCGTGACGACGTGCCGCAGCGACGGCACGGTGCCCTTCAGCAGCCGCGCAAGCAGGCGCGCCTCGGGCAGCGACACGAGCAGCGCCGCATCGCAGTTGGCCAGCGTCCGCGCCTGCCGCCGCATGTGATCCTCGATCTGCGCGAGGCGAAACGGCGGGTAGATCGGCACCGGAACCGCACCCGCCATCAGGATGCCGTAGAACACCGCGAAGAAGTCCAGCCCGGTCGCCAGCATCAGGCCGCACATCTGACCCGGGCGCAGGCCGTGCGCCGCCAGGCCGCCCGCGATGCGGCGCGCGTTGGCGTCGAGATCGCCGTAAGTGAGCGTCTTGCTGCGCTCGTCCGAGGAAAGGAACGTGATGTGGCGCCGGTCAGGATGCCGCGCGACATGCCAGGCCAGCACGTCGAGCAATGTCGTCGCCTCCAGTGGCGCGCCGGCGATCGGCGCAATGACAGGCGGTACGAAAGTGCGCGCCTGAAGTGGAGTGGCGACCCGTGGCTGCGCGCCTTTCAGCGCCGCAAGCAGCGCCGCCTGCAGCTCCGCCGGCGTCGCCGCCTGCATCAGCGCATCGTCGGGCAAGCGCACACCGAACTTGCGCTCGATGCGCAGGCCGAGCTCGACGCGCGCGAGACTGTCGATCCCCAGGTCGGCGTCGAGGCGGGATTCCGGCCGGACCGGCATCGGCGCGCCGCGCGTCTGTTCGAGCAGCGTCGCGATCAGCGCCAGTAATCGAGCCGCAACCTCGCCATCCGGCGCC
>JBAIYN010000035.1:0-3097 GCA_037915775.1 Burkholderiales bacterium
TGATGGGCCGCGACGCGTGGTGGTCGGTGCCGCTGGCGGTCGTGATCGGCGTGCCGATGTATTCGAACGCGGCCGGCATCATCCCGGTCGTAGAGGCACTGCTCGCCAAGGGCGCGGCGCTCGGCACCGTGCTGGCGTTCATGATGAGCGTGATCGCGCTGTCGCTACCGGAGGCGGTGATCCTGCGCAAGGTGCTGAAGCCGCGGCTGATCGCCGTGTTCTTCGGCGTCGTCGCAAGCGGCATTCTGCTGGTGGGCTGGCTGTTCAATCTCGTCATCTAAGACGAAACGGCAGCAACGGAAATCCGCGCCGGTTCGGCCTGTCGACATCGACGCAGGTTGAATGACGACGTGCGCCGCGCGAATCAACCGCCTGCCGTTGTCTCCGCCTTGCCGTGGCTCAACCCCAGCCGCCGCATGCGTTCCCAGAGGTTCTTCCGGCTGATGCCGAGCGCCTCGGCCGTGCGCGTGATTTGACCGTCGCACTCCTTCAGCACCCCCTGAATGAACTCACGCTCGACCGTGGCCAGGTAGTCGGCCAGCGAGCGAGACATTTCGGGCGCGGCGGGCACGTCGGCCGAAAGCGGATCGCCGAAGAAGACCTCGGGAGACAGCAGCGGGCTGCGCGACAGGATGCACGCCCGCTCGACGGCGTTCTTCAGTTCGCGCACGTTGCCGGGCCACGTATAGCGCAGCAGTAGGTTTTCGACGCGAGCGTCGAGTCGCCGTGCCTCGCCGGGGTGGCGGCGATTGAAATCGCCCACGAACCTGTGGAGGTAATGGACGATGTCCTCGCATCGCTCGCGCAGCGGCGGCAGGCGCAGTTGAATGACGTTGATGCGATAAAAGAGGTCCGCGCGGAATGTCGCCTGCGCAACCATGGATTTCAGGTCACGATGGGTGGCGCAAACGAGCCGGAAGTCCACCTTGGTCGTTCCCTGACCACCGAGTCTCGCGATTGTCCGGTCCTGCAGCACGCGCAGCAGCTTCGCCTGCATCGAGAGCGACATGTCACCGATTTCGTCGAGAAACAACACCCCGCCATGGGCTTGCTCGAACAGTCCTGGCTTGGCGCGAGTCGCGCCGGTGAACGCGCCGCGCTCGTAGCCGAACAATTCGGCCTCCATCAGCGTTTCCGGCAACGCGGCGCAGTTGACGGCGACGAATGGGCGCGTCGTCTCCTTCGTTCGCTCCGGCACACCGAGCCTGCAAAGGTGGCGATGAAATAGCCGCGCCACGAATTCCTTGCCGACGCCCGATTCGCCGGTGATCAGCACGGTTTCTGCCTGCGCCGCGAGACGGGGCATTGCCTCGACGATGCGGCGCATCGCTGCGGAAACGCCGAGATCTGTCTCTACCTCCGCACGGCCCCGTCGCTCGCACAAGGCCTGCATGCGCTCGACCAGCCGGTCCAGATCGAAAGGCTTCGTCACGTAGTCGGCCGCGCCGGCTTTCATCAGTTCGACCGCGCGATCGATCGTGCCGAAGCCGGTAATGAAGACGAACGGCGGCAGGCGCGCCGTCGTGCCGCTTTCCTCCACGAGGTTGAGAAAGACCTGACCGCCGTCGCCATCCTGCAGCCGGATGTCGCTTAGAACCGCGTCATAGCGCCTCTGGACAAGTGCAAGCCGCGCCTCGGATGTGTGGCGATGCCAGTCGACGTCAAAGCCTTCGAGGCGGAAGCGATCGGCGAGCGACTCGCCCATGATTGCGTCGTCCTCAATCAGGCAAAGTTGCGGATTCGGATTCATCTTCGTCCTGTATGAATCGCTTTGCGGCTGACTGCGCGAGCGGCAGATCGACCGCAAAGACCGTCGCCCCGGGCTTGCTTTCGACGGTCAGTTCGCCGCCAAGCTGGTTGACGATCTGGTAGACAACCCACAAGCCCAGCCCACTGCCTTCGCCGCCTGCAAGCGTGAACGGCTCGAACAGGTACTGCAGTTTGTCCTCGGCAATGTGGCATCCGTCGTTCGCGACGCGAATCGACACCCTCCCGTCCTGATGTCTGACAGAAAGCCCAATGCTGCCGTTGACCTCTATCGCATGCGCCGCGTTCAGCATGAGGTTGAGCAGGATCTGGCGCACCTGGCGCGCCGGCAACGGCAGCGGAACATCAAGCCGGACGTCACGCTCGATCGTCCCGTGCTTGCGGTCGACCTCCGGCCCAGCCAATAGCAGAACATCATCGATGTCGTCGCGTGTCAGGGGCCGGTCGGAGAGGCGAGTCTCGACCAGCAGTGCCCCGACCGTGTCACGAATCTGCGTCAGGCCGCGCTCCAGCAGCGCGAGCGTCTTGTTCGCCAGCGGATCGGCACTGCCATGTCGGCGGTAGGTGCTGAGCGCATTGAGCATGCCACCGAGCGGGTTGTTGATTTCGTGGGCGATGCCGGCCGCCAGTCGCCCGATCGCCGCCAGCCTCTCCGAGGCCATCACCTGCTCTTCCAGTTCGCGCTTGTGCTTCAGATCGCCCAGCATGGAGCGGAACGTGCGGGTGAGATCACCGATCTCGTCGCCGGTGTCGGCCAGTGTCTCCATCGCAATGTCGTCCAGTTGCGTCGGCACTTTACCCATCGCTGCCGCGAGTGACACCAGGGGCGCGCCCGTGCGGCGCGCCCAGAACCAGCTTGCGGGCAGTAATACCGCGAGCGCCAGCAGGGTCACCGCAATGGCTTGTTTCAGAATCTCGGCATATCGCGGCCACAGCGCTTCGCGCGACGAGACGAGAATCACGTCACCCAGACGCTCGTTGTCCGCCTTGATCGGAGCCGAGTAGAAGAGGCGATCCGCATGACCGATGCCCGACGTGACCGATGCGCCCGCGCTGCGCGAACCGTCAGGAGCGGCAAAGGCCGCGAACTCCGGCCCGAGAGCTGCCAGTTTGACGCCGACGGGGAACTCGCGCGGCCTTGACGAAACGAAGATCGTCCCCGCTGCGTCCGTCACGATCACGGGTGCGGCATCGGCGCTGGGCGCGCCCGCGTCCTCTGCCGCCGCCAGCACGATTTCGTAGGCGCGCCATACATCGTCGTGGCGCAGGTACGGCTGCAACGTGTTGGCAAGCGCGCGCGCCAGGCTGGTGGAATAGCGGTCGAGATCCT
>JBAIYN010000585.1:0-3857 GCA_037915775.1 Burkholderiales bacterium
TCACCGACGCCGATCTGCTGGCGGACTCGGACGCGCTGCTGCAGGCCGAGATGAAGCGCTCGGCCACGCCGTACTACCTGATGCTCGGGCTGGCCGCCAACGCACGCAAGCGCGGCGACGGCGCCGCAGCGCTGCACTGGTACGAGCAGGCATATGCCGCGGCGCAGGGGCCGGCGACGCGGCTGCAGGGGGGGGCGAGCTACGTGCGCGCGCTGGTCGACCTGGCGCCGCAGGATGCGGACCGCATCGAGCGTGCGGCCACCAGCGTGATCGGCGACATCGAGCCGAAGCCCGACACGTTCTACGAGCGCAATCGCGCTGCGCTCGACCGCATGGGCGCGAAGCTCGCGGAATGGAATCGCGATGGCGGCAGGGAAGCGGTGCTGGCGCGATTGCGGGCGCGGCTGGGCGCGGTGTGCGGCCGGCTGCCTGCGGGCGTGCCGGAGCGGGCGACCTGCGAGCAGGTGCTGGCGCCGAAGGCTTCGTCGTAGCTACTGCGCAGCCGGATCCCACAGCAGGGCAAGCGCCAGCGCGGCGAACAGCACGGCATCGCGCGCCTCGCGCGTCCCGCCCTCCGGCAGCCATAGCCGCGGGGTCGGGCCGTTCAATTCGACGGCCCCGATCGCTGCGCCATCGCGTTCCATCACGTAGCCGATTGGATGCGGCAGCGGCAACGGCGAGCCCACGACACGATGCACCGAGCGCAGCGCAAGCGAGGCACCACTGACGTTCACCTCGCCGCGCCTCTCGGCGGCCGGCGTCGCCGCGCCGTCCCGGGCCTCCTGCAGCACCAGTCGGCCCGTGGCCGCGCCGTCGAACTCGCATTCGTAGGCAAACGGCTTCGGCGTGAATTGAACGGCGGCAATCGCGACCGTGCGCTGCTTGAAGCCGCAGCGCGCGTTCACCGGTGCGTCGAAGCCGGTGCCGCTCAGAGAAAAGGTCGCCGCACCGCGGTCGGTCGTCACGACGTCGAACAGCGCGAGTCGCGTGGCGGCGCGCGTGAACTGTCCCGCGGCGTCTGCGACCCGGAAGCTGCCGCGGGTGCCGCCGCCGAGGCCTTCGATCGTGGTGAGTTGGGTGCGTGCTTCCAGGCCGGCGGGCAAGCTCACCTGTGCTGGTCCGATCGACGCGCACCCCATCGCGAGGCCGACCGATGTGAATCCGAGCAGAAATCGCTTCATACGCGGATGCCGTGCGTCGCAGATGCCAAAGGGCGGCGAGTGTATTCGATGCATGGATCGATGCTGGGATGAACGAAACGCTGCCCCATCAGGTCGAGGCGCCGCGCGACGAACCGCACGGCGGGTAGCACCTCAAGTGGCGCGCGGCGCCGTGGTGATCAGCACCGCCCCGCCCGCCGCCAGCAGCAACGCCGCAGCGTGCAGCGCCGTGAACTGCTCGCCGAGCAGGGCGACGCCGACGGTGGTGGCCGCGATCGGCAGCGCGACCGTGAATACGCCGGCGTGGTTGGCAGGCACGTGCTTGAGCCCCGCCATCCACAGCCAGACGGCGAACAGGCTCGCCGCGAGCGAATAGAACACCAGCAGCGCCCAGGTCGGCGCCGCGACCGCGCCGAGATCGAAGCGCGCGAGCTGCGCGAGCCCGAACGGCGCCATCAGCACCAGGCCCCACAGGTTGATCAGCGCCGACACCCGCAGCGGCGCACGCGTGGCGGCGAGACGCTTGCCGATGATCACGTAGCTCGCCTCGCACACCACGGCGCCGAGGATCAGCAGGTTGCCGAGCAGCGTGGCGTCGCGCGTCGCGTCGCCGCCGCGCGCGAACTGCAGCAGCGCGATGCCGCCGATGGCCAGCCCGATCGCGGCAATGACGCGCCCGGTCAGGCGCTCGCGCAGGAACAGCCACGAGCCGATCGCCACCACGGCCGGAATCGTCGCCATGATCACGCCGGCCGCGGTGGCGGTGGTGAGCGCAACGCCGCTCAGCATGCAGATCGAAAACAGGAAATTGCCGAGGAAAGACATCAGGAAGAACAGCCCGTGCTCGCGCCGCGTCAGCGGCACCTCGTGCGGGCGCGGCAGCGTCCACGGCAGCATCGCCACCGAGGCGATGCCGAAGCGCAGAAAGGCGAGCGTGAACACCGGGATCGCGGCGACCAGCGGCTTGGACAGCGCGACGTAGGAGCCGACCAGCGCCATCGACGCGGTCAGCAGCAGGTAGGCAGTGAATCGGTGACGGCCGCCGGCGGACATGGGCCGCGACGATACCGAAACGATGCCGGCGCGCCGGATGTCACCCGGCTGTCTTCGCCTGCGCGGGGATGACCTGCGGCTGCGCTGACAAGGATGAGACTGGATCCCCGCCTGCGCGGGGATGACCTGCGGCTGCGCCGCAGGTCACTTGGTGCCGAACAGACGGTCGCCTGCGTCGCCCAGGCCCGGCACGATGTACGCGTGGTCGTTCAGGTAGTCGTCGAGCGCGGCCACGTACATCGGCACGTCGGGATGGTGCTGCTGATAGACCGCCACGCCCTCGGGCGCGGCGACCAGCGCGAGGAAGCGGATGTCGCGCGCCGCCACGCCGCGCTTCTTCAGCACGTCGACCGCGTGCACCGACGAATAGCCGGTGCCGATCATCGGGTCGCAGACGATGAACTGGCGCCCCTCGATTTCCGGCAGGCGCACGAAGTACTCCTTCGGCCGCTTGTTCTCGTCGCGGTACGAACCGATGTGGCCGACGCGCGCCGAAGGCACGAGCTCGAGCAGCGCATCGACCATGCCGAGCCCGGCGCGCAGCACCGGCACGATCGCGAGCTTGCGGCCGGCGATCACCGGCGCCTCCATCGGCGCCAGCGGCGTCTCGATGTGCATCGTCGTCAGCGGCAGGTCGCGCGTGACCTCGTAGCCCATCAGCAGCGTGATCTCGCGCAGCAGGTCGCGGAACGTGCGCGACGACGTGTCGCGGTCGCGCATGTGGGTGAGCTTGTGCTGGATCAGCGGGTGATCGACGATGAAGAGGTTCGGGAACCGTGGATCCTGGCGCATGGCGTGCGGTCCGCGCTCAGTGCTCGGCGGCCGGCAGCCGCACCAGCTGCTGGCCGGTCTTCTCGTCCTTTGCCACCGTCAGGATGCCGCGCTCGGCGGCATCGTCGACCAGCGCGCCGAAGCTCTTGTACCCGTGGTAGCTCTCGTTGAATTCCGGCCGGCGGCGCTTCAGCGCCTGCTTGATCATCGACGCATAGATGCGCGCATCCGAGCCGCGCGCCTCGATCAGTTCCTCCAGCGTCTCCAGCACGAGGTCGATCGCCGCCTGGCGCCGGCGCCCGGCATCGTCGTCGTTGGCGGCCGGCTCCTCCGCACGCCGGTGCTCGGCTTTCTTCGGTTCGGCCTTCTTCGGCTCGCGCTTCTTCGCCGCCTGCTTGCGCTTCGCCTCGCCGGCGCGCACCAGGTCGTCGTAGAAGATGAACTCGTCGCAGTTCTTGATCAGCAGGTCCGACGTCGAGGCCTTGACCCCCACGCCGATCACCGTCTTGTTGTTCTCGCGCAGCTTCGACACCAGCGGCGAGAAGTCCGAATCGCCGCTGACGATCACGAAGGTGTCGACGTGCGACTTCGTGTAGCACAGGTCGAGCGCGTCGACGACCATGCGGATGTCGGCCGAGTTCTTGCCGCTCTGGCGCACGTGCGGGATCTCGATCAGCTCGAACGCCTGCTCGTGCATCGGCGCCTTGAACTCCTTGTAGCGCGCCCAGTCGCAGTAGGCTTTCTTCACCACGATGCTGCCCTTCACCAGCAGCTTGTCGAGCACCGCCTTGACGTCGAACTTCTCGTACTTGGCGTCCTGCACGCCGAGCGCGATGTTCTCGAAGTCGCAGAACACCGCCATGTTTTCGATTT
>JBAIYN010000102.1:0-3768 GCA_037915775.1 Burkholderiales bacterium
CCTACTTCACCGCGGGACCGAAGGAGGTCCGCGCGTGGACCGTGTCACGCGGCGCGACCGCGCCGCAGGCCGCCGGCGTGATCCACACCGACTTCGAGAAGGGCTTCATCCGCGCCGAGACGATCGCTTTCGACGACTACGTGAAGTTCAACGGCGAGGTCGGCGCCAAGGAAGCCGGCAAGATGCGGCTGGAAGGCACGGACTACGTGGTGCATGACGGCGACGTGATGCACTTCCGTTTCAACGTCTGAGCGTCGCGCGGTCAGGATTCGGCGCGTCGCAGCGCACGCTCGAACTGCGCGATGAACCAGCGCTCCGAAAATCCGCCGACAAAGCACAGCGCGAGATCGAACGCCGGGCTGATGTTGCCCAGGTTGACGAGGCCGGACTGCAGGAAGAACGCGATCGGAATCGCGACCGACGCCCCGATGAACACGCGCGCGATGGTCGCCGCCCAGCTGCCGCGCAGCTCGGCGCTTTGAATCGTCGGGTCGAACCTGAGCAGGCTGAAGGCGACGCTGATCAGACCGCCGAGGAAGCCGAACAGGATGCCGTTGACCAGCATCATCGCCAGCGTCACTTCGACATCCTCATTGAGGATCCACTCGAATCCGCCCGCCAGCGCCCAGCCGCTGAAGAAGATCACGGCGCCGATCAGCAGTCCCGCCAGCACAGCGATCTGGCGACGTGCCAGTTCGGCGCGGTACCGACGGCTCTGCCGAGCAGCGTGCACGGCGCGCATCAGCGCCTGCAAGGCCGCGACCGAAGGCGCGCCCTCCGTCTCGGCAAGTTCCCGCGCCGCGCCGCGCTGCCACGGGGGCCACAGAGCACCGCCTTCGGCGCGATACAGGGCGAACGTTGCCCGGAGTTCGGATTCGCTCATCGCCGCGACCAGCTCGCGCTCGATCTGCTGCAGGCAGTCGTCGGCAACGAAGTGTGATTTCGCTGCGGCCGCCGCGCGCGCGCCCTGCAGAAGCGCCTCGCAGCGATCGAGCATGGCGCCGATTTCGGCGGACGGCACCCCCGCACGGTCGCGCGCCGCCCGGATCGCGCGCGCGGCATCGACCAGCGCCGCGCTCATCCGTTGGCGGTGGGCGCCGCGTCCCACCGCGACGGCGATGTCCGTCAGAAAGCCTGGCCCTTTGCTTCGCTCATCGTTCATCGTCAAGCGCTTTCGTCTTCCTCGGCCGCCGAATTCTCATCTGGCCGCTAGCATAGCGGCCGCGCGCGCAGCGCATGCGCGGGCGCATTCGTGCCGCGACGACGCGCGATCTTTACACTCGCTTCCATGAAAGCCACTGTTACCGAACTGAACCTGTACCCGGTCAAGGGCTGCCGCGGATTCGGCGTGCGCGCAGCGCAGCTTGCCCGGACCGGCCTCGAGGTCGACGGCATCGGCGACCGCGAATGGGTAGTCGTCGATGCGGAAGGCCGGTTCCTCAGCCAGCGCGAGCATCCGCGCATGGCGCTGATCGAAACACGGTTTGCCGGCGAGGCGCTGCGCCTGAAGGCACCCGGCATGCTGGGCCTCGAAGTGCCGTTTGCATCCGAAGGCGATGTGATCGAGGTGCGCGTCTGGGATGACCAGGTTTCTGCCGTCACCCAGGGCGAGATCGCCGACGCCTGGTTCAGCAATTTTCTCGACGTGCCGGCGCGGCTGGTGCGCTTCGATCCAGAAGGCCAGCGCATCGCGAGTCGCCGATATACCGGCGAAGTTGTCGCTCCGTACAAGTTCGCCGATGCATTTCCGCTGCTGATCACCGCACGGGCCTCGCTCGCCGACGTCAATGCGCGGCTCGCGAAGGTCGGCGCAGCGGAGGTCACGATGGCGCGCTTTCGTCCCAACATCGTGCTCGACGGCCTGGCGGAGTTCGAGGAGGACTACGTCGGGTCGTTGCAGCGTGACGGGCTGCTGCTTCGACCGGTCAAGCCCTGCGCGCGCTGCACGGTCCCCGGCGTCGATCCGCTGACCGGGGAAGCGTCGACCGTGGTCCCCGACCTGCTGGCGACCTTCCGCGGCAAGGCCGATGGCGTGATGTTCGGCGTCAACGCGATCGTGGTCGAGGGCGCGGGCACCACGCTCGCGGTCGGCGACGCATTCGACGTCGAGCTGAACGTCTGACATGCGCCGGCGCACGCTGCTTCTCACCCTGCTCGCCGCGCCCGCGCTGCGCGCGCAGGAGATCGAGACGATTGCGCTGAAGCACCGCACCGCGGACGAGGTGCTGCCGCATCTGCGTGCGTTTCTCGAACCGGGCGGCGCTCTGACCGGACAGGGCTACCAATTGTTCGTGCGCGCCTCGGCATCGAACGTGCGGCAGCTGAAGCAGCTGCTGGCGACCCTCGATCGCGCACCGAAACAACTCATGATCACGGTCAGGCAGGAGCGTGCAGACGAAAGCGCGACCCGCATCGTCGGGGCCGACGGCTCGGTCACGTTCACCACGCGCCGCATCACCGGCAGCGCGGGCGCCGCCGCAGCCGACGCGCGTACGGTCGGGACGGCCGAGGCGACGCAGACGATCCGCGTGCTCGAGGGCGGACGCGCATACATCGCGATCGGTACTTCGATCCCGCTCACCTTCCGCCGCTGGGTCGTCGATGCGAATGGCGTGACCGAGGCGCGCGGCACCGTCTTCTATGACGCGGTGACCGGTTTCCATGTCCGGCCGCAACTCGCGGGCGACGTGGTGACCCTCGAGCTCGCGCCCGAACAGGCGTCGTTCAGCGGCGGGCCGCTCGAACGAGCCCAGCTCGCGACGACCGTGCGCGGACGGCTAGGCGAGTGGATCGCGGTCGGAGGCGCGGACATGCGCGCCGATGCCGGCGCGAGCGGAGCCGGCTCCGCAGCAAACAGCGCGCAGTCCGCTCAACGCGGCGTCTGGCTGAAGGTCGACGCGGTCGACAGCCCGCGATAGGTCCACGCGCGCCACGCGGCCTCGATCGGCCCTTCGCCGATGCGCGCGATCCACGCGCGGCTGCCGACAAGCTGCGCCGCAGCGAGCGCGAGTCCGAGCAGCGCCAGCTGTGCGCGGGTCAGTTCCGCCCCGAGACCGAGTCCCCAGCCGGAGAGCAGCAGGCCCATCGCGACCGACTGCAGCAGATAGTTGGTGAGCGGCATCCGGCCGGCCGGCGCAAGCCAGGCAAGCAACCGTCCGATGCGTGCACGGTTGCGCACAAAGAATGCGACGTACAGGCAGGCGGTGAGCGAGCCGGCCAGCTGCAGCGCGTAGCCGATCGAACTCGGGTCGCCGGGCGTATCGCGCATCGTTACGAAGTTCAGCCATGCACCGAGCGCAGCGAACGGAAGCGCCGCCAGACCGATCCAGGTCGCCACCCGCCAGACGCGGCGATGGCGATCCGGGCGCGCCAGCCATCCAAGACGGCCGGCCACCGCACCGAGCAGGAACAGCGCGATCACCTGTGGCGTGGCGAACCCCGCCATCGACAGCAGTACGCTCGCGTAGTCGATGCTGCGCGCCTCCAGTTGGTCGGTCCAGCCACCCTGCGTGTAGACGGCGAAGTGCGCGAGCGCCGAATCGGGAATCCGGGTCGGATCGCCTTCGGGACCAAGCGCGATGCGCGCGCCTTCGCTGAGCGCGAGCCATGCCAGGCTCCAGATCGCGAAGATCAACCACGCGCTGCGCGCCGCGCGGACCAGCCGCACCAGGGGCGCCTCGGCGCACAGCAACAGGATGAACCCGCACAGCGCATAGAACGCGAGGATGTCCCCGTAGTACAGCAGTGCGCCGTGCGCAAGGCCGACCG
>JBAIYN010000561.1:0-10400 GCA_037915775.1 Burkholderiales bacterium
CGTACGCTGCTGCCGAGCCCGCGCGCTCCGAGGGTGTCTGGATCGCGGCCTGGCGGCGCCTGCGCAACGATCGCGTCGGCATGACGTCGCTCGCGGTCGTGGTTGCCTTCCTGCTCCTGATCCTGGCCTCCGCGATCGGCCTCGTCGCCAGGGACTGGCAGAAGGAGGTCGGCGTGCCGAATGCGCCGCCGACCTTCGTCGGTCCCGCACCCAAGCAATCGGGTACGGACCCGCTGTCGCTGGTGCCGAAGGATGCGAAGCCGGTCGACCTGTCGGACATCGATCCGCTGGCACCCAGGTACAAGGAATGGGCGGAGCGGGCCGCCAAGATCGAGGTGACCGAGACGCCGAAGGCACAGACGCTGCCGTTCGGCGCGGACCGGCTCGGGCGCGACGTGCTGGCGAAGGCGATCAAGGGTGCGGAGATCTCGATCTTCGTCGGCGTGTTCGCGGCGGTGCTCGCCACGCTGATCGGCACCGTGCTGGGCGCGCTGGGCGGTTATGCGGGAGGCCGGACCGGCGATTTCCTGGAGTGGGTCTACAACGTCTTCACGTCGGTGCCGGACATCCTGTTGATCTTCGCGTTCGCCGCGGTCTTCGGACGCGGTATCGGCACGGTCGTGCTGATCCTCGGTCTAGCAGGCTGGACCGGGATGTACCGGCAGGTTCGCGCGGAGTACATCAAGCATCGCACCCGCGAATACGTACGCGCCGCCGAGGCGATCGGCGTGTCGCACGTCTCCCGCATGTTCGTGCACATCCTGCCGAACGTCAGCCACGTGGTGCTGGTGCGCATGTCGCTGCTGGTGGTCGGGTTCATCAAGGCGGAGGTGATCCTGTCGTTCCTCGGACTCGGCGTCCCGATCGACCAGGTGTCGTGGGGCACGATGCTGTCGGAGGCGCAATCCGAGCTCGTGCTGGGCTACTGGTGGCAGCTGGCGGCTGCAACGATCTTCATGGCCACCTTCGTCACCGCGTTCTCGCTGCTGACCGACGCGTTGCGCGACGCCCTCGATCCGAAACTGAGGTAGGCGGAGAGAACGTGACGAACCTGGTTTCCGTGCGCGATCTGCGCGTGTCGTTCCGGCTCGGAAAGTCGCGCGTCGTCGACGCGGTGAACGGCATCAGCTTCGACATCCCCGAGAATGCGACGGTCGCTCTGGTCGGCGAGTCGGGCTCCGGCAAGAGCGTATCGGCGATGTCGATCGTCCGCCTGTTGCCGGAGAACGCGATCGTCGGCGACACGAGCCAGGTGCATTTCGGCGGACGCGACCTGTTGTCCGAACCGGTCGAGCGCCTGCGCCGGATTCGCGGCAGGGAGATCAGCGTCGTGTTCCAGGAGCCGATGACGTCGCTGAACCCCGTGTTCACGATCGGCGACCAGATCGGGGAAGTGCTGCGGCTTCACATGGGTCTTTCACGCGCTCAGGCGCGCGATCGCGTGATCGAGGTGCTGACCGAAGTCGGCATCCCCGAGCCGCGCGCGCGCATGGCGAGCTTCCCGCACGAGCTGTCGGGTGGGCAGCAGCAGCGGGTGATGATCGCGATGGCGATCGCCTGCGAGCCGAAGCTGCTGATCGCCGACGAGCCGACCACGGCGCTCGACGTGACCGTTCAGCGGCAGATCCTGGAGCTGATCGCCAATCTGCAGGGCCGGCGTCGCATGTCGGTGCTCTTCATCAGTCACGATCTGGGCGTGGTCGGCGAGATCGCGGATCACGTGGTCGTGATGCGCGACGGCGTGGTGCGGGAGGCGGGCGGCGTCGACCGCATCTTTGCCGCGCCGCAGGACGCGTACACACGTGCGCTGCTCGCGTGCCGGCCGCGCCTCGACGCGCGACCGAAGCGGCTGCCGGTGATCGATGACTTCATGCGCGGGACGGGGCAGCCGATCGTGGCCACCGAATCGCGCAGCGCGCGCCAGCCCGAGCCCCGCCCGCTGATCGAGGCGAAGGGACTGCGCAAGGAATACCGGTTGAAGACCGGGCTGTTCGCGCACAAGACGATCGAGGCGGTCAAGGAAGCGTCGTTCACGCTGTCGCGCGGACGGACCCTCGGGGTCGTGGGGGAGTCCGGATCGGGCAAGACCACGATCGGGATGCTGTTGATGCGGCTGATCGATGCCACCGCGGGGCAGGTGTACTACGACGGCACCGAACTGCTGTCGCTGTCGGACGCGGAAATGAAGTCGTATCGCCGCCGCATTCAGATCATCTTCCAGAATCCCTTCGCTTCGCTGAACCCGCGCTTCACGGTCGGCCAGATCCTGATCGAGCCGATGCGGGTCCATCGCATCGGTGCGAATGACCGGGATCGCCTTGAACAGGCGGCGGCGGTGGTCCGGCGCGTGGGGCTCGCGGACGACAGCATCCACAAGTACCCGCACGAGTTTTCCGGCGGGCAGCGCCAGCGCATTGCGATCGCGCGCTGCCTGTCGATGCGCCCCGACGTTCTGATCTGCGACGAGTCGGTGTCGGCCCTCGACGTATCGGTGCAGGCGACCGTGCTCAACCTTCTGCTCGATCTGCAGGACGAATTCGGCATCAGCTACATCTTCATCAGCCACGATCTGGCCGTCGTCAAGTACATGGCCGACGACATTCTCGTGATGAGCCAGGGCGAGATCGTCGAGCGGGGTCCGGCCGAGATCATCTACCAGTCGCCGCAGCACGAGTACACCAAGCGCCTGCTGGGATCGATCCCGCGCGGCTACCAGCCGCACGGCTAAGCGGGGGCCTCGCGCAGCAGCGGACGCAGCGCGAACAGGCCGAACGCCGGTCCGATCGCGAGCCATGGCAGCAACTGCGCCAGCGGCATCGAAGTCGCCGCGCCGGCAAAGATCTGGATGCTGACGATGGTGATTGCAAATCCGATGCTGTTGACGAACGTCAGCACGCTGCCGACCGCGTCGCGCGGCGAATTCAGTGCCGTCAGCGACGAGAACTGGGGCGAGTCGCCGACGACCGTGATGCCCCAGACGGCGAGCCAGGTCCAGAAGACCGGCAACGACGCGTCATGCAGCAGCGGAGCCAACAGGCAGCACAGGCCGCTGCAGGCGAGTTGCACGGCGGCCACGCGCGCGCTGCCGAAGCGCAGCGCCAGCCAGCCGCCGCCGGCGCAGCCGACGAAGCCGGCGGCGATGATCCAGAACGCGGCGGCGGAGACGAACTGCGGGCCGATGCGGCTTGCCACGATCAGCGGCAGCAGCGCCCACACTGCATACAGCTCCCACATGTGGCCGAAGTAGCCGAACGCGGAAGCGCGCACCTTCGGGTCGCGCCAGATCACGCTGAGTGCCGCTGGGTTGATGCGCGCCGCACGTGGCAGGTGTGGGCTATCCGGGACCAGCCAGTAGAGCACGGCACCGCCGGCAGCGGAGATCAGCGAAACCGTCAGCATCACGTCCTGCCACGGCCAGGCCGCGCCGAGAGCACGCAGGCCATGCGGCATTGCCGTGCCCAGGACGAGCGCGCCGATCAGCACGCCGAGCGCCGCGCCGAGGCCGCGCGAATACCATGCCGCGGCAATCTTCATCCCGACCGGATAGATGCCGGCAAGGAAGAACCCCGTCATGAAACGCAGCAGCAGAAGTGCCGAATAGCTGTGCGCCAGTCCGATCGCCAGCCCGTTGAAGATCGCGCCAAGGAACGCGCACAGCATGAAGACGCGCCGCGGCGAGAAGCGGTCGGCGATCGTCAGCAGCGCGAACACCAACGTGCCGGCGATGAAACCGAGCTGGATCGCGGAGGTCAGGCCACCGAGCGCCGTTGCAGGCAGCGCCGCTTCGCGCTGCAGATCGGGCAGCACCGCGTTGACGGCGAACCAGAGCGACGTGCCCGCAAGCTGTGCGCCGGCGATCGTCGGCAGCACGCGGCGAGGTACCGCAGGTTCGGAGACGGCGGACATGGCCGGCCAATTTAGCCGGCAAGGCGCAGTCAGTCGAGTACCGGCGCGCGCGACCCGGCCAACTCGGTCGCGAGCTGCTGCGTGACCCGGTTGACGATGCCAAAGATCGATAGCTGCGGATTGGCGCCGATCGAGGTGGGAAAGAGGGAGGCGTCGTGCACCGACAGGTTCTCCACCTGGAAGTGGCGCCCGCGCGCATCGGCGACGCCATTTCGTTCGGATGCCGCCATTCCGCAGCCGCCCATCACGTGAGCGCTGACCACGCGCATCAGCAGCGGCTTCATCGGCAGCTGCGCAATCGCCTGTTTCGCTTCCGCGAACGTCCGGTAGCCGTGTGCAAGCTCATGGACGGGATAGACCGTCGTGGCACCGGCGGCGAACTGGATTTCTGCCATCACGGCCAGGGCGCGGCGGACCGCCTCCCAGATCGGATCATTCAACGGGTAATCGAGGACCGGGCTGCCGTCGCGGTGCAGCCCGACGCGCCCACCGCGGGTTTCCGGATGGAAGCCATCGCGCAGCAGCGCAAGAATCACCTGCGCATGCGCGAATCCCCTCATCAGCTGCGCATGGGCGGGGCCGAAGCCGTGCAAGGTCGATGCGTAGATCACCGGATGCAGTGGCGCTGACTCAAGCTTGAAGCCGAGCGGACCGTCGATTGCATCGGTCTGCAGGAAGTGATCGGAGTAGATGCTTTGTGGCGCGCCGGCGTACGCGTCGACGCGCTGCTCGAACATCGCGGCGGAGATCACCGTGGGATGGAGGAAGGTTCGCCGACCGAGCAGCCCATACGGATCGGGTGTGTTGGAACGCAGCAGCAGTCCCGGAGTGTTGATGGCGCCGCCCGCTGCTACGTAATGGTGCGCCCGGATCTCGACGGTCGCGCCGCTCTCGGCGAGACCGTCGCTGCGCAGCGCCGCGCACACGACTCGCGCGACTCGGTTGCCGTCGAACTCGAAGCGCTGCGCGCGCAGCCGCGTGTAGAGGCGCGCACCGCGATCGAGTGCGGCCGGAATCGTCGTCACCAGCATCGACTGCTTGGCGTTCACCGGGCATCCGACACCGCAGTAGCCCAGGTCCCAGCAGCCGCGCACGTTGCGTGGAATGCCATGCATCGGGATCCCGAGCCTGGCGCCGCCGCGCTCCAGGATGGCGTTGTTTTCGTTCGGCGGAACCTCCCACAGTCCGATCCCGAGCCGCGTTTCCGCCTGCTCGAAGAAAGGCGCCAGCCCCTCCACCGTGTAATCGCGCAGCCCGAATCGCTCGCGCCAGAATGCGAGCGTGGCGGGCGGCGTACGAAAACTCGACGTCCAGTTCACGGTGGTCGATCCGCCCACCGCGCGTCCCTGCAGGATGTTGATCGCCTTGTCTTTCGTCTTGCGGGCGGCCGAGTCGAAGTACAGGCTCGGATAGGCCTCGGCCTCGAGCATCTGCCTGAAGTCGCGCGAGCTCTTGAGCGGGCCTTCCTCGACCATCACGACGGACAGTCCCGCCTTGCACAGCAGTTCGGCGCTCACCCCGCCGCCGGCACCCGTGCCGATCACGACCACATCGCATTCGAGCTGGGTCGAACCGCTCAGAGTCGACGCATCGATCACTTTCCAGCCGCGCTGCAGTCCGTCGGCAACCGGATCCGCGCTCGAGAGGGCGACTTTTTCACTCATAGACGAATCGGTCCCGGATACCCGATCGCATCCCACGTCGATCGATCGGCGTAATACGGGCCGAGCACAAGATCGTGCATTGCGTGATAGCCGGCCTGGAACAGATCGAACGAATGGGTGCGCCAGTGCTGCAGGAACGCGCCGACCTGGTCGACTGTCGCCTCCTGCCAGCGGTCGACGCCGGCGAGCCCGCGCCCCGGCGCCGAGCCCAGCAGGAAGAAAAGTTCGCCGAGCTCGGTACGCGTGGCCGGCGGCAGCCCGGCGATCGTCGCGAGGCTTCGCTGCAGTCCGGCGTCGAGCGCCCGTGCACGCGCGGCCTCGTCGGAAGGCAGCGCACCTGCCAGCAACGCCGGCATCACGGCGCGCAGAACGACCCGGGTGTCCTCGCTGGTGGCTGCATCCGGCGCGGCTCGGCGCAGCAGGAGGGCAGCCCCGCCGGCGGCCGCGAGCAGGGCGCCGCCGGCAATTCCGACCTTCAGAAACGTCCGCCGCCGCATGTCAAATCGAAGCGCATGTCGCTCACGTATCCTTTGCGGCGATTGTAGGAAGCGCCGGTAGAACAGCTCGTCTAAACGAAGCGCCGGAATGAATGAAACCCTCTCTTCCAGAGACCGACTCGCCACGGCATTGAGGCGGGTCATAGAACTGCGCCGAGAGCTCGACGTCAGCAGCGATCTGAGCGGCAAGTGGCGTGCGGTCAAGTGCTGGCAGGCGGACCGGCTGCGCCGCACCTATACCGACCTGCTCGCGCAGCCGCGCTTTCAGCCCGCGTGCGAGTTCTTCCTCGCCGAGCTGTATGGCGCAAAGGATTTCTCGCAGCGGGATCAGGAGGCACTGCGCGTGGTCGCCAAACTGGCGAGCATGCTTCCGGAGCGCGCGGTGCAGACGATGGCACTGGCGGTCGAACTCGACGAGCTGTCCGAGGACCTCGACGCGCGCGTTGCGCGTCTCGTGTCGCTGCCGATCAGCGACGCGGGCTACGCGGCGGCGTACCGCGCCGCCGGGACACGCGCCGAGCGCGAGCACCAGATCGAGACCATCGATCGAATCGGCCGGTCGCTGGAGCGCGTTGCGCGCATTCCGCTTCTGGCGCCGATGCTGCACATGATGCGCGGCCCGGCGGAGGCGGCCGGACTCGGTCATCTGCATCAGTTCCTGCAGAGCGGCTTCGACGCCTTCCGGGCGATGGGCGCAGCCGGCGAATTCCTGGAAACGATCCGCGCGCGGGAAACGGCGCTGATGGAGTCCCTGTTCGCGGGCCAATCGCCGCGCGCGCCTACGCCCGACGCTCGCGGATGACGCGTGTGCCGAGCAGGCGGTCGTGCAACAGTTGTCCGTCGGGCTGCGTGCGTCCCACGAGCAGCATGGCCACGACGCTCGCAGCAAGTGCGAGCAGATCCCCCACGGCATTCGTGTGAAACAGCGCGATGAACACGATGCCGGGCAGCAGCAGCGTCCAGGCAAGCAGATAGCGAAGGATCGCGATTGCCGGCGTCAGCCGTCGTCCCTTGCGGTCGACGACCCGCAGGTGCCACGACTTCATCGCCAAGGTCTGCCCGCTGCGGGTCCAGCAGTAGACGAAATACGCACCGAAGACGAGGAACAGGACTGCCTGCAGAGTCCAGCGCTGATACGCGGCCAGTGGGTAGGTCCAGTGCATCGCGCCGAGCAGCGCGTAGCCGACGATGAATGCGACGCCGAACAGCAGTATCGCCTCATAGATCATCGACGCGGCGCGTAGCGCCGACCCCGGAACAGGGGCATCAACGGGCAAGGAATCCCCGGGCCGACTCATTGCTTCGGTCGAGCTGCGGCCCTGCCGCGGCTACCTGGACTCGGACTTCTTCTGTTCCGCCGGATGTCGGTTCTCGCGCAGCGCCCTCGGTGCCGCGCCGGCCGATGAGCGCGCCTTGGCCTTGTCCGACAATTCGCGCTTGCGTTCCGGTGGGAGATCCTTGTACTCCTGGATCAGTGCCTGCCGCTGGTCGAGCGGCAGTTCATAAGCCTTGCGGAAATTCTCGCGCACGTTGCGGCGCTGCTCGGGCGAGAGCTTCACGAATTCGGCCATGCGCTGATGCAGGTGTGCCTGGCCGTCCGGGGTGAGCTGCGGATAGCGCCTGGCGACGGTCAGCCATTTCTGCTTGCGGTCGCTGTCGAAGCTGTTCCAGTCCTGCGCCAGGGGCGCGAGCGCCTCTTTCTGTGCCGGCGTCAGCTCGTTCCACGCCGGCTTGCTGCTCCTGGGCACTGCAGCCGCCTTCTTGGCAGGGGAGGCCGTCGGGGGTTGTCCTTGCGCCGTTGCGAAAAGAAACGTGGCCGCAACAGCGGCCACGGTGAAACAGAGTCGTATCAGTTGGTAGGGCACGGCGAGACTCTACATCCTAGTTCGTGCGCTGCTGGCTCGTCAGCATCACGCCGAAGCCCGAATCGGCGAACGTGTCGATCGGTGTTTCGTCGAGCAGAACCGCAAAGTCAAGGTCGGCCAGATGTTCGATGGTCTGCGTCCTCTGCCACTGATAGATGCCGACGAATCCGATGACCAGCGCCAGGATCGGCGCGACCAGTCCGGCGCGGTGCAGCCAAGTCCAGAAGCCCGCCCGCCCGGACGCCCCGCCAGCTCCTGCCCCGGCCGTCTGCAGGGACGGCACCCAGACGGAAGCTTCCGCACCCGCCGTCTGATGCCGGGCCAATGCGCGCTGGCGCGCCTGCTCGAGCCGATAGACGGTCCGGTAGTCGAGCCCGTCGGCGCCTTCGTTCAGGGCCTGGCGGATCCGATAGGCAAATTCGGTCTGGTTCATAGAGAAATACCCCGCTCGCGCAGTGCGCGCGCCAGGGAGTGTGTGGCGCGCGAACAATGGGTCTTCACACTGCCTTCTGAACAGCCCATCGCCGCCGCCGTTTCCGCAACATCGAAGTCTTCCCAGTAACGCAGCAGGAACGCCTCTCGTTGACGGGCCGGCAGCTTGGCGATTTCCTCCTCGATGATGGCGACCACCTGCTCCCGGGAAACGTGGTCGGCCGCGCTTTCTGCCTGCTGTGACCCGGCCAGGGCCTCCAGGGTTTCCAGGGGGTCGGTTTCGTCGTCGTCGCTTGGAGACAGGGCCGAGAACAGCGTGGTCCACGTCGACCGGACCTTTTGCCGACGAAAATGGTCGTGAATCGTGTTCTGCAGGATGCGCGTGAACAGCAGCGGAAGCTCGGCCGCGGGCCGATCGCCGTAGCTCTCGGAAAGCTTGATCATCGCGTCCTGCACGATATCCAGTGCGGCATCGTCGTCGCGGACGGCAAAGGCCGCCTGTTTGAAGGCGCGACGTTCAACGCTGGCGAGGAATGCAGCTAGTTCTTCTCGAGTGGCCATCCACGAGGGCCATGCGGCAGGCAGGCACGCCAGCGGTCAGGTGCGGGCGGCGCGGAATCCTATCAGAGCAGGAGCGGGCTCCTGCACTCGAGCAGGGCGCGATTTGCCCAAGCTGGTGCACTGCAGTATCGTGCGAAGTTCTTGCATCACAAGAGGCTTAGCTCGATCTCAGCCCATCCGGTTGTTTTATAGCTAAACGCGCAGGGCCGCACCGTCCGTCACGAGCGGATATGGAACGGCATCCAATCAATCTCCAGCAGGACCTTGAGAGGAGCAGTAGCAATGCAGTCGATCAGCGCGGAAATCCGCAGTGAATCCCGCCACACGGCTCACAAGCCAGAGACATTGACAGGCGCCGAGATCGTCGTCCGGTGTCTGCAGGAGGAGGGCGTCGAGCACGTCTTCGGCTACCCTGGTGGGGCCGTCCTCTATATCTACGACGAGATCTTCAAGCAGGACAAGTTCCAGCACATCCTGGTCCGGCACGAGCAAGCGGCCGTGCATGCCGCCGACGCCTACTCGCGTTCCAGCAATCGGATCGGTGTGGCGCTCGTGACCAGCGGTCCGGGAGTCACCAACGCCGTGACCGGAATCGCGACCGCATACATGGATTCGGTCCCGGTGGTGATCATCTCCGGCCAGGTGCCGACGCACGCGATCGGACAGGACGCGTTCCAGGAATGCGATACGGTCGGCATCACGCGTCCGTGCGTCAAGCACAACTTCCTCGTCAAGGACGTGCGCGACCTCGCGTCAACGATCCGCAAGGCGTTCTTCGTCGCAGCCAGCGGCCGGCCCGGCCCGGTGCTGGTGGACATTCCGAAGGACATCACGGTCGCGAAGTGCGATTTCGCCTATCCGCGCGACCTGACGATGCGGTCCTACAACCCGGTCGTCAAGGGACACCAGGGGCAGATCAAGAAGGCCGTGCAACTGCTGCTGTCGGCGGAGCGGCCGATGATCTACACGGGCGGCGGAGTGATCCTGTCGGACTCGTCGGAACTGCTCAACCGGCTCGTCAATCTGCTCGGGTATCCGTGCACGAACACGCTGATGGGACTCGGCGCATTCAGGGCCAGCGATCCCAAGTTCGTCGGCATGCCGGGCATGCACGGCACGTACGAGGCGAACATGGCAATGCAGCACTGCGATGTTCTGCTGGCAGTCGGCGCACGGTTCGACGACCGGGTGATCGGCAATCCGCGGCACTTCGCGCAGAACCCGCGCAAGATCATCCATATCGACGTCGATCCCTCGTCGATCTCCAAACGCGTGAAGGTCGACGTTCCGATCGTCGGCGACGTCAAGGAGGTCCTGATCGACGTGATCGCGCAGATCGAGGCCGCGGAGGCGAAGCCGAATGCGCAGGCGCTGAAGGCCTGGTGGACGCAGATCAACGACTGGCGCAAGCGCGATTGCCTGAAGTACGACCGTGCTGCCAACATCATCAAGCCGCAGTTGGTGGTCGAGAAGCT
>JBAIYN010000563.1:0-4872 GCA_037915775.1 Burkholderiales bacterium
CCGCATCGAAGATCTACGCCGACGCCAACATGACGCAGATCTCGCCGTCGGCGACCAATCCGAAGCTGACCGAGCAGGGCTTCAAGACCACCTTCCGCGTGGTGGCCAACGACAATCAGCAGGGCGCGGTGCTCGCCAACTACGCTGCCACCGAAATGAAGGCAAAGACGATCGCCATCGTCGATGACCGCACCGCTTACGGGCAGGGCCTGGCCGACGTGGTCGAAAAAGTCGCGAAGGAGAAGGGCCTGAAGGTCGTGGCGCGCGAGTTCACCAACGACAAGGCGACGGACTTCAACGCCATTCTGACCAAGATCCGCGCGACCAAGCCCGATGTCGTGATGTACGGCGGCATGGACGCCACCGCGGGCCCGATGGCCAAGCAGATGAAGCAACTGGGCATCAAGGCCCACCTGCTGGCTGGCGACGGCGTCTGCTCGCCGGAGTTCATCAAGCTGGCCGGCGACGCGGCCGGCGTGCTGACCTGCTCGATGGCGGGCGAGGCGGTCGAGAAACTCGCCAAGGGCGAGGAATTCAAGACCAAGTACAAGGCCAAGTTCGGCACCGACGTGCAGGTCTACTCGCCGTACAGCTACGACGCCGTGTATGTGATCGCCGATGCGATCAAGCGCGCCGGCAAGGCCGACCGTGCCTCGATCACCGCCGCGATGCCCGCCACCAACTATGCCGGCCTGACGGGCCAGATCCAGTTCGACGAGAAAGGCGACATCAAGAACGGCGCCATCTCGATGTTCCGCGTCAAGGACGGCAAGCTCGAGTACATCTCGACCTCGCGCTGAGACTTCAGCAAGGTATTGAAACGGCACCCGCGGGTGCCGTTTTTATTGAAAGGGTGCGCCGACCCATCCCAACTTGATACGATGCGCGCTCGCGTGATGCTCCCGCACGACGGAAAGGACGCATGGACACCTTCATCCAGCAGATCCTCAACGGCCTGGTCCTCGGCAGCCTGTACTCGCTGATCGCGCTCGGGTACACGATGGTGTACGGCATCCTGAACCTGATCAATTTCGCGCACGGCGACGTGCTGATGATCGGGGCGCTGACGGCGCTGTCGACGGTGGTGCTGCTGAAGTCGCACTTTCCGGGCATCCCCGGGTGGATTCTGCTGATCATCGGCACCGCGGTCGCGATCCCGGTGTGCGTGATCGTCAGCCTGATCATCGAACGGGTCGCCTACCGGCCGCTGCGCAATGCCCCGCGCCTGGCGCCGCTGATCACCGCGATCGGCGTGTCGATCACACTGCAGACGGTCGCGATGATCATTTGGGGCCGCAATTACCTGACCTTCCCGCAATTGCTGCCGTCGGATCCGATCGCGCTCGGCGGAGCGGTCGTCACGGTGACCAAGCTGCTGGTGATCGCGCTGTCGGCGGTGATCATGGTCGGCCTGATGTTGCTGGTCAATCGCACCCGCCTCGGCCGAGCGATGCGCGCCACCGCCGAGAACCCGCGGGTCGCCGGCCTGATGGGGGTAAATCCCAATTACGTGATCGCGCTGACGTTCGCGATCGGTGCCGCGCTGGCCGCGGTGGCCGGCGTGATGATCGCAGCAACGTATTCCGTCGCGCACTTCTACATGGGGTTCATCCCGGGCCTGAAGGCGTTCACCGCAGCGGTGCTCGGCGGCATCGGCAACATTCCGGGGGCGATGGTCGGCGGCATCCTGCTTGGACTGATCGAGGCGCTCGGTGCCGGCTACATCGGGCAACTGACGGACGGCATTCTCGGCTCGAACTACCAGGATGTGTTCGCGTTCATCGTGCTTTGCCTGGTGCTGATCCTGCGGCCCTCCGGGCTGCTGGGCGAGCGTGTCGCCGATCGCGCATAGGAGCCCTGAATGACGCTCTTCTTCCCGAGCCTGCGCGACAAGCCGGCGGCCGCGTTTGCCGCCACCTTCGCGGTGGCCGCCGCGCTGATGCTGCTTCCATTCGTCGCCGGTTACTTCGGCAATGCCTGGGTGCGCGCGCTTGCCTTTGCGGCGCTGTACGTGATGCTGGCCCTCGGACTGAACATCGTGGTCGGTTTCGCCGGCCTGCTCGACCTGGGTTACATCGCGTTCTATGCGGTCGGCGCGTACATGTACGCGCTGCTGGCGTCGCCACACCTGACGAGCAACTTCGAGTCGCTGGCGGCAATGTTTCCGAACGGCTTCCACAACTCGATCTGGCTGTCGATTCCGCTCGGGGCAGCCCTGGCTGCGTTCTTCGGCGTCGTGCTCGGCGCACCGGTGCTGAAATTGCGGGGCGACTACCTGGCGATCGTCACGCTCGGCTTCGGCGAGATCATCCGCATCTTCCTGAACAACCTGAATGCGCCGCTGAACTTCACCAATGGGCCGCAGGGGATCACGCTGATCGATCCGGTGAAGGTCGCCGGCATCGACTTTTCCAAGACGCAGCATCTGCTCGGCGTATCCCTGCCCTCGGTATACATGTACTACTACCTGTTCCTGTTCCTGATGATCGTCGCGATCGTCGTCTGCATCCGCCTGCAGGATTCGCGGCTCGGCCGCGCCTGGATGGCGATCCGCGAGGACGACATCGCCGCCAAGGCGATGGGAATCAACGTGCGCAACGTGAAGCTGCTCGCGTTCGCGCTCGGCGCCACGTTCGGGGGGGTGTCCGGCGCCATGTTCGCCGCATTCCAGGGTTTCGTTTCGCCGGAGTCGTTCTCGCTGATGGAATCGATCATCGTGCTGTCGATGATCGTGCTGGGCGGGCTCGGCCATATCCCGGGGGTGATCCTCGGCGCCGTGCTGCTGTCGATGTTCCCCGAAGTGCTGCGCTACACCGTGGTCCCGGTCCAGGAGCAGCTGTTCGGCAAGGTGCTGATTGACGCCGAAGTGCTGCGGATGCTGCTCTACGGGCTGGCGATGGTGTTCATCATGCTGTACCGGCCGAAGGGCCTGTGGCCCGCGCCGGAACACGGCGTGAACCCCGCTGCGCGCCCAGGCAAGCCGAAGACGGCCTGAACGGACGGCGATCCGATGAGCGACACGATCCTCAACGTCAAGAACGTCAACAAGCGCTTCGGCGGCCTGCAGGCGTTGTCCGAGGTCGGCATCCACATCACGCGCGCACAGATCTACGGCCTGATCGGGCCCAACGGCGCCGGGAAGACGACGTTCTTCAACGTGATCACCGGGCTGTACCAGCCCGACTCTGGGACTTTCGAACTCGACGGCAAGCCCTATTCGCCGAGCGAGCCGCACAAGGTCGCCGAAGCGGGCATTGCGCGCACGTTCCAGAACATCCGCCTGTTCCCCGAGATGACCGCGCTCGAGAATGTGATGGTCGGCCGCCACGTGCGGACCAAGGCCACGGCGCTGGGTGCGGTCCTGCGCACGCGCGCCACGCGGGAGGAAGAGGCCGCGATCAGGAAGCGGGCGCTCGAGCTGCTCGACTATGTCGGCATCGCGCGCTACGCCGACTATCAGGCGCGCACGCTTGCCTATGGCGACCAGCGCCGCCTGGAGATTGCGCGTGCGCTGGCCACGGACCCGAAGCTGCTCGCGCTCGACGAACCCGCGGCAGGCATGAATGCGACCGAGAAGGTCGCGCTGCGCGGCCTGCTGTCGAGCATCCGCAAGGACGGAGCGACCATTCTGCTGATCGAGCACGACGTGAAACTCGTAATGGGGCTGTGCGACCGCGTCACGGTTCTCGACTACGGCAAGATCATCGCCGAAGGCACCCCGGCCGACGTCCAGCGCAACGCCGCCGTGATCGAGGCTTACCTGGGCGGCGCGCACAAGCCGGCCGCGGGGCAGGAGGCCGCATGACCGACGTCGTGCTGAAGGTTTCCGGACTGAAGGTGGCCTACGGAGGCATCCAGGCCGTCAAAGGGGTCGACCTCGAAGTCCGCGCCGGCGAACTCGTGACGCTGATCGGCGCCAACGGCGCCGGCAAGACGACCACGCTGAAGGCGATCACCGGCACGCAGGCGTGGAGCGGCAACATCGAATACATGGGGAAACCCACGCGCGGAATGGCGGCGCACCAGCTGCTGACGCGCGGGCTGGCGATGGTGCCCGAGGGCCGCGGCGTGTTCGCGCGCATGACGGTGACCGAGAACCTGCAGATGGGCGCATTCGCGCGCAACGACGGCGCGGAAATCAAGGCCGACATGGAGCGCATGTTCGAGACCTTTCCGCGCCTGCGCGAGCGCGCCAAGCAGCTCGCGGGCACGCTGTCGGGCGGCGAGCAGCAGATGCTGGCGATGGCGCGCGCGTTGATGAGCCGCCCGAAGCTGCTGCTGATGGACGAGCCGTCCATGGGACTGTCGCCGCTGATGGTCGAGAAGGTGTTCGAGGTCGTGCGCGACGTGTCGGCGCAGAAGATCCCGGTGCTGCTGGTCGAGCAGAACGCGCGCCTGGCGCTGGAGTCAGCGCATCGCGCCTACGTGATGGATTCCGGACTGGTCACGCTGACCGGCGCCGCCGCCGACCTGCTGCACGACGCCAAGGTGCGCGAGGCGTACCTGGGCGAGGCGGCCTGATCGTCGTTGTCAGTTGTCGGTTCTCAGTTGTCGGTTGTCCGTTGACTGCGGGCCGGGTACGCGGCACGAGCAACGAACAACCAGCAACGGGCAACGATATTCATCCGCCCGACAGCGCCCGCACCACGTTCGGCGGCGCCTGCACCAGTTCGATCAGCACGCCCTCGCCGCCGATCGGAAACTCGTCGTTCCCCTTCGGGTGGATGAAGCAGATGTCGTAGCCAGCCGCGCCTTTGCGGATGCCGCCGGGCGCGAAGCGCACGCCTTGTGCGGTCATCCACGCGACCGCGGCCGGCAGGTCGTCGACCCACAGCCCGACGTGATTCAGCGGGGTGGCGTGCACCGCGGGTT
>JBAIYN010000436.1:0-2329 GCA_037915775.1 Burkholderiales bacterium
GGTCGGGCGGCGCCGACGCACTGATCAGAACGGGGCGTTCCCCGAGTTGCGCGCGCGCCCAGCCGATCGCGCCGGCGAGTTCGTCCGGACCCGCGGCAAGCGCTTCGGGTGCGATCCGCTTCAGCGGCAGGCGATCGGCAACGGCGGCGATCTGCCCGAGCGTCGCCTGCGAGCAGCTGCCGGACAGGATCACCGCCGGGCCCCGCACCGCGCGCGCCGCCACCTCGCCTCCGCGCGCGCTGTCGCGCAATGCCGCCGCGAGTCCCACGCCGAGTCCCGCGCCGCCGGTGGTCAGCGGGAGATCGAGTGCCGCCAGCGCGGCCATGCGCAGGTGCGCATCGCTCGCTGCATCCAGCACCGCATGCCGGACACCTTGCGCGCGCAGCACGCCCAGCCGGGCCGCGATCGCTTCTGCGCCCGCGTCGACGGCCGCATAGGGCACGAGCCCGGCCTTGTGCGCGGTCTGCGCCTGTAGCACTCGGACCAGATTCGCGTCGGTCATCGGCGTCAGCGGATGATTGCGCATGCTTGACTCGGAAAGCAGCACGTCGCCGACGAACAGATGACCGAGGTACACGGTGCGCTGGTTGCGCGGGTACGCGGGAGTCGCCGGAACGATCGGCGCTGCAAGTGCGTCGGCGAGCGCGTCGGTGACCGGACCGATGTTGCCGGCCGGCGTCGAATCGAAGGTCGAGCAGTACTTGAAGTAGATGCGCTCGGCGCGCTGCGCGCGCAGCCAGGCCAGCGAATCGAGCGCCATCCTGCACGCATCGGCGGCCGCGATCGTGCGCGACTTCAGCGCGACCACCACCGCGTCCACCTCGGGAAGCGCAAGCGATGCGCGCGGCACGCCGTTGACCTGCACCACCGCGAGCCCTTCGCGCCGCAGATTGACCGCGAGGTCGGTCGCCCCGGTCAGGTCGTCGGCGATGCAGCCCAGCAGCATGGCGCATCAGTGTGACATGGAAAAGGGAAGGGCCAGCGCCGTTGCAGCGACTGGCCCTTCGACGGCGGGCACGGATGCCCGCTCAAGGTGGCGTATCAGCGATACACCAGAACCGGGATGGTGCTGTGTGTCAGTACCTTCTGCGTCTCACTCCCAAGCAAAACGGCGCTCAGGCCGCGCCGGCCATGCGACGCCATGAAGATCGCGTCGCAATCATTGCTCTTCGCCATCTCGATGATCGCCTCGTACGGCGAGAACGATCTTGCAATCTTCGATTCGACTTCCACGCCGCCCGCCTTGGCGGCGGCTTCGAGTCCGGCCAGCCGCTCCTGCGCGGCCTTGTTCATCCGCGCTTCGTAGTCCTCGTAGGACTCCGGCCGGTATTCGGATAGCGACGAATAGGAATACGGCTCGACGACCGTCATTCCGACGATCCTGGCGCCGAGTTTCTTCGCCATATCGATCGCCCCGCTGATCGCGCGTGCCGACAGTTCGGAACCGTCGGTGGGAAGCAGGATCTTCTTGAACATCTATCACTCCCTGTTACGCGATTTCATCCTAGGCGGACGGCGGTCGGCGCTTGTTGACTGCGATCAATGGCCTCAGCCGTCGTCATTTCGTCCGTTGCGCCAGCCACTGTAGCGCAGCAGCAGCCGCGGCGAAACCGAGCGGCGCCGTGACGGCGACCGTCGATCCGTAGCCTGCGCACGCGAGCCGCGCGGCCGGGTCGCAGTCTTCCGCCGGTCGACGGACCGGCTCGTCCGAAAAGACGGCGACGACCCCGAAGCGTGGCGCCCGCAACTCGCGCTCGCGCGGAAAACCATGGCGGCGCCGCAGCCGATAGCGCAGCTTCGACAGCAGCGGATCGCCCTCCGCGCGCCCCAGGTCGTCCTGCCGAATGCGCGTCGGATCGGTCCGGCCCCCTGCGGCGCCGGATGTCACGACGAACATGCCGTGCGCGCGGCAATGCGCGATCAGCGCCGCCTTGGCCGATACCTGGTCGATGCAATCGATCACGGCGTCGGCCGCGGGCAGCAGCGCGGCGACGTTTTCGGGCGCAACGAAATCCTCGACGGTCGTGACGCGACAGGCCGGATTGATCGCCGTGATGCGCTCCGCCATCGCGATGACCTTGGCCTTGCCGTACGCATCGCCGAGCGCATGAATCTGCCGGTTGGTGTTGCTCTCGGCGATTTGGTCGAGATCGATCAGCGTGATCGCGCCCACGCCGCTCCGCGCCAGCGCCTCGACCGCCCACGACCCCACGCCGCCGATGCCGATTACGACGACATGAGCGCGCGTGAAGCGCTCGTACGCCGCGCCGCCGTACAGGCGCGCCACCCCGCCGAAGCGGCGTTGCAGATCGGCGTCAGGCGCGTCGGT
>JBAIYN010000441.1:0-1898 GCA_037915775.1 Burkholderiales bacterium
CAGCACCTGATCCGCAAGATCGCCGGCCTGCTGCACGTCCCCGACGGCGAGTACATCGCGGCCAAGCTCCGCGCGAAGGAAGACGCGGAGCGGGCGCGCTCCGGCTTGCCGCAGCGAAGCTAGGCGAACTCAGTCCGGATCGCGACGGGCACCGCCGGACGAACGTGGAACGAACGGCAAGACCGCCCTGGCATGCTGGCCACCTCGGCCATGCACGGCCCGCGGGCGCTGGTCGAGGCCAAGCACGACCCGAGCGCGGCGTACTGGAAGGATCGCGAAACCGGCCGCGGGCCGGAGCCCTGCTATTCCTCCGGCATTCCGGCCATCCGCCAGCCCTTCACCATCACGTCGAACTTGCGGGGCGAGAGGCGCGACGGATGGCAGGTCCGCATCAATGCGATCGACACGTCGGGGTGTGCAGCGCGCAGCCTGGCCATCGCGTCGCGCGCCGTAGGCAGGTCGCCGGCGAGTGCGGCGACATAGGCGAGCTGGCGATACGCCCAGGTGACGTGCGGGTTCTTGTTCAGTACCTCGCGGAAGATGCGCGCTGCCGCCGCGTATTCCCCCTTGGTGGCCAGCGCCGAGCCGATGCCGAGGCGGAGGTTGAATGTGAGCGGATCGAGCGGGCTCAGCACCAGCGCGCGCTCGAACCGCTCGATGGCTGCCTCGGGCTGGTCTCGATAGATCGCCAGCCAGCCATAGCGCGCCCAGGCCCATGCATTGTTGGGATCGAGGGCGAGCGCAGCTTCGATATACGTCGCCGCGCGATCCAGATCGTCGAGGCACTGGCTGATCGCCGCGCCCAACGCCGCCAGCGCGATCGGATCGTCCCCGATCAGCGCCGCTGCGGCGTCGACTGCCGCCCGTGCATCGCGCCGGCTCTTCTCGGGGTCGGCTGACCACAGATAGACGACATCCTGTGAGTGGCACCAGGCGAGCAGGGCATGTGCGCGCCCGTAGCTCGGCTCAGCGGCGATCGCCTTCTCCAGCGTCGCGATCGCCTGCCGGTTGTCCTCTGCGCCGCGGCTCCACATCTTCGGATAGGCCTGCAACACGAGGTCATAGGCGCGCAGGCTGCTCGGCGGCTTGCGGCGCGCGGAGTCGATTTCGGCCGCCCGCACTGCCGGATTGATTGCGCCGGCGACCTTCGCGGCAATGCTGTCCTGAAACGCGAAGACGTCGGTGGCCGCGCCCTCGTAGCGGTCGGACCACAGTTGTGCGCGCGATTCCGCATCGACCAGCTGGACCGATATGCGCAAGCGGTCGCCGCCGCGGCGCACCGCACCTTCGACGACGTAGCGCACACCGAGCTCGCGTCCGACCTCGCGCACATCGACGAAACGGCCCTTGTAGGCGAACGCCGACTGGCGCGCGATCACGAAGAACTCTCGCACCCGCGACAGCGCGGCCGTGATCTCTTCGACCACGCCGTCGGCGAAATAGGCATCGGCCTCGCCGCTTAGGTTGTCGAAAGGCATGACGACAACAGAAGGCTGGTTGCGCTCGCGCGCGGCGGACGGCACAGGCTTAAGCGGTGCGGCGGTCGCTGGCCTATCGCCGGCCGCGTCGAGCAGCGCCATCGTCGCGGGCTCGGGTTCTGCGCCAAGCTCGCGCTGCAGCGCCTCGGCGCACAGGGCGAGCTGGCGGCGCGCCGCGGTGACACGCCCTTGGCGGACATGCAGCCGAATCAGCGCGCGATGCGCCTCTTCGGCAGCCGGGTCAGGCGCAAGCAGCCGGTCGGCAAGCGCCTCGGCCTCGCGCGCGACCGTCGCCAAGTCGGGATCACCGACCAGGCTGAGCCGCTCGACGAGCTCCAAGGCCATGCGCCTGCAGGCCCGCTGATGCGGGGCCAACCACTGGTCGAGCGGTTCGGGCAATGCGATGCCCGCAAGCAGGTC
>JBAIYN010000623.1:0-1804 GCA_037915775.1 Burkholderiales bacterium
GACCCGCGCGTTGACTCGGGTCAACGGCTTTCGCGCTGCGGCTACAAGACTCCGTGATAGTGCGCGCCTCGGCGCGCGGTGTCTTGTCCGCAAAACCTGGAGAGGGGAAACAGATGTTCCGCATCAGGGATTTCGCGCTGCGCGCCGCCACCGCGCTGGCAGCGCTGTCGTTCCTCGCGCTCGCGTCGCAGCCGGCGTCCGCGCAGACGAAGAAGGCCGAAGCCAAGCCGGCGGCGGCCAAGTTCGACTCCGGCCCCTGCATGCTGTGCCACACGCCGATCAAGAACTTCCACGACGAGGGCAAGCACAAGGGCGTTGCCTGCACCGCATGTCACAGCGGGGTCGACAAGCATCTGGTCGACCAGAAGCAGCGCCCGGTGACGAACACCGACCCGGCGGTCTGCGGCGGCTGCCACAAGCCGCAGTTCGAGACGATGTACCGGCTGAATTTCGACAAGCCGGCACGCTTCGAGAAGTCGCAACTGATCGGCCCGTCGCCGAACCCGATGTGGGACAAGCTGATGGCCCCGCATGGCTTCACGAAGGAGCACAACCTGCCGCGCTCGCATGCATTCGCGCTGTACGACCAGTTCGTCGTCGATCGCGCGTTCGGCGGGCGGTTCAGCAACAAGGACGGCTGGCGCGGGCTGGCGCAACCGGGCGGCAACTTCAGGCTGCAGGACATCATCAAGGACGCGGATCCGTCCAGCAGTGACCAGAAGGCATTCCGCCCCGGTACGGCGACGGCCGCGAACCCGGTGTGCCTGTCGTGCAAGACGCAGGACCACATCCTCGACTGGGCTTACATGGGCGATCCGGTCCCCGGCGCCAAATGGAGCCGCACCTCCAAGGTGGTCGAGATGGCGCGCGCCGAAAACCACTCACTGAACTGCTTCTTCTGCCATGACCCGCACAGCGCGAAGCCGCGCATCGTGCGCGACGCGCTGATCCAGGCGCTCACTCGGCCGGAGAAGGACACGCTGTGGCATTCAGACCCCCGCGCTGCCAAGATCGACGTCAAGGACATGGGCGTGCGCGGCTATACGCGCAAGATCGCGCTGCTGTCGCGCTATGACACCAACCTGCAATGCGGGCAGTGCCACGTCGAGTACAACTGCAATCCGGGCATCGATCCGAAGACCGGACAGCCGATCACGATGGCCGACCAGCGCACCAACATCTTCCCGTTCCAGAAGGTCGACCAGATCAAGAAGTTCTACGACGACCGCAGCTTCCGTGACTTCCGCCATGCGATCACCGGCGCGCTGCTGTGGAAGGCGCAGCACCCGGATACCGAGATCTACTACGGCAGCAAGCACCAGAAGGCAGGCGTCGAATGCTCGCAGTGCCACATGCCGAAGATGAAGGACCCGAAGACCGGCAAGACCTTCACCTCGCACTGGCAGACCAGTCCCAAGCATTACCTGAAGGAGACCTGCCTGTCGTGCCACAGCGAGTGGAAGGCCGAGCAGGCCGGCTACGTGATCGACAGCATGAAGGCACGCTACAACGGCAAGCTGCGCAAGGCCGAGTACTGGCTGACACGGATGATCGACAAGTTCGAGGAGGCGAAAGACCTCGGCGTCGACGAATCGGTGCTGGCGCAGGTGCGCGCCAAGCACGACGAAGCGCACATCAACTGGGAGTTCTGGACCGCCGCCAACGGTGCGTACTTCCACAACCTCGACGAGGCGACCGACTCGATCAACAAATCGATGACGATCTCCCAGGAAGGCATCAAGCTGCTCGACGACGCGATGGCGGCGAAGCGCAAGGCAGGCGCGGTCGCGGCAGCGGCGCCGGC
>JBAIYN010000162.1:0-3364 GCA_037915775.1 Burkholderiales bacterium
GCCAGCGCGGCGGAAAGTTCCGCCAGCGTCGAGAACGGATCGATGTTCATTGCCACTTCGCTCCCGCGTCGAGTGGATAGATCGGCCGCCGCACGTGCCTGAACTGGAACAGCGCGTAGTCCGAACTACAGACGCCGCGGCTGTCGCATTCGACCAGTCCGCTCGCGATGGGCACGAAGCTGGGCCGGCAGTACATGCGCGACTTCAGGATCAGAAACTCAAAACTTCGCGGATCGACGCCGGCGCTGGTGAACACGCCGAGATCGAGCGGCTCCATCGGCCGCTCGGTGACGACGATCGTGAACGCGCCGGACTCCAGGACGACGGTGCGGCCCATCGACCACGTCTCGCCGGTGTAGATCGGGCCGGTGATGCGGAAGCGGCCGTCGGTGATCGCGCGTATGCGCGCATCGACCACGAAGCGCGGCCGCGGATCCTTGCCCAGCCCCAGCGGCCGCAGGTTGCCGACCGGCATCTTCACGCGGTCACCCACGCCCGCGGTGGCGGCGATCGCCACCGCGACCGGATCGCAGGTCGGACCGACGCCGATGTTCGTCATGCCCTGGCGCAGGCATTCCTCGAGCACGTCGGTGGTGTCGCAGGTGCCACCGCTCATCACGTTGTCGCCGTGGTCGAGCAGCAGCACCGGCGCGCCCGCGTTCTTCTCGCGCAGCGCGCGCGCCTGCGCCACGCTTTCCGCCAGCGGTGCGCTCGTGTAGACGAAGCCCGCGCGCTCGTCCCAAAGCTGCCGTGCGAGTTCGTCGGCGGCGCGTTGCGCCTCCTCGCGCGAGCGGCCGACCGTGACCACGCTCATCCCCGCGTCGCGGATGTCGGCCAGCGAGAAGCCTGCGAACACCGTCGCTGCGAGCAGCCCGTCCGCTTCGAGTCTTCGCGAGCGCTCGACTGCGCGCTGCATCGCGCCTTCGCCGGTCGCGCTCTTCAGCGTGTGCGACAACAGCGGCGGCTGCGCCCACGCCACCACCGGCCGCGTGCCGCCGTCGAGCCAGCCGAACAGCAGGCGCGCCGCATGCGCACCGGTCTCGTACATGTCGACGTGCGGATACGTCTTGAAGCCGACGATCACGTCGGCGCAGTCGACCATCGCGCGGGTGATGTTGCCGTGCAGGTCGAGCGCGACCGCGAGCGGCGTCTGCGGCGCGACCGCGCGCACGCGGCGCAGCAGTTCGCCTTCACCGTCCTCGAGCGACTGCGTGACCATCGCGCCGTGCAGGTCGAGCAGGATCGCATCGCAGCCGCCGCGCACCGCATCGACGATTGCCGCTGCGAAGCGCTCGTACGCGGCGTCGTCGACGCGCCCGCTCGGGTTCGCGGTCGCGTTGACCGCCACCGTCAGCTGCGCGCCGCGCGCTTCGGCCGCGTCGATGAACGCACCCAGCCCCGTTCGCGTTCCCTTGGCGCTTTCGTACGCCGCGCGGCCGAAGGTCGGGCCATCGGGGCCGAACGATGCGAGCGGTGTCGGCACCGGCGAAAAAGTATTGGTCTCGTGATTCAGCCGTGCGGCGACGATCCTCATTGGCTGCGCCTCAGGACCTTGCCGGCGCGCTCACCCGTGGCTCGGCCTTCGTGCCACGCGAGCGCGCCGTTCACGTACACCGACACGATGCCCGCGGCCGGCGTCTTCGGCTGCGCGAACGTCGCCGCGTCGGCAATGCGGTCAGGATCGAACACGACCAGATCGGCGTGGCAGCCGGGCGCGATCAGCCCGCGCTGTGCCAGCCCGAAGCGCGATGCCGGAAGCCCGGTCATCTTGTGAACCGCCTGTTCGAGCGAGAACAGCGCGCGTTCGCGCGCATAGCGGCCGAGCACGCGCGGGAATGCGCCCCACAGGCGCGGATGCGGAAACTCGTCGTGCGGCAGGCCATCGGAGCCGATCATCGTTTCAGGATAGGCAAGGATGCGCTCGACGTCGGCCTCGTCCATCGAGAAGTAGATCGCGCCGGCGGGCTGCAGCCGGTCGATCATCGTGTCGATATCGGCGCCCTGCTCCGCGGCCAGCTCATCCAGGTAGCGCCCGGCCGCGCCGGGCTGCTGCCGCGACCACGCGATCAGCACCCGCTGCGCCTGCCTGGCGGCGTCCCGGCGCAGCACGGTCGAGGATGCCGTGTACGGATAGCAGTCGAGGCACACATCGTGCGTTGCGCGCGCTTCGTCCAGCAGCGCCAGCGTTTCGCGCGAGCGGCCGAAGTTCGCGCGACCGATCACCTTGTGATGCGAGATCACTTGGCGCACGCCGAGATCGGCCGCGATCGTCATTGCCTCGTTCATCGAATCGAGCACGCGCTCGCCCTCGTCGCGGATGTGCGACGCGATCAGCGCACGGGTGCCGCGCAGCGGCTCGCACACGCGCCGGATCTCGTCGGCCGTGGCGGCATTTGCCGGCGCGTAGTAGGTGCCGGTCGACACGCCGATCGCCCCCGCGCCGAGTCCTTCGGTGACCAGTGCCTGCATCGCGCTGATCTCGGCGTCGCGGACCGGCCGGTCGAGGTCACTCATCGCCACCGCACGCAGCGTGGTGTGGCCGATCAGCGCCGCGCAGTTGATCGCCGGGGGTCGGGATTCGAGCGCGGCAAAGTAGGCCGCGAACGAATCGAAGCGCTGGCCGCCTTCGGTCGCGGCATCGGCTACCAGGTTCAGAGGCGGCACCGGTTCGCGCCTGCCGAGCGGCGCCAGGCTGATGCCGCAGTTGCCGACCACGACCGTGGTCACGCCCTGGCTCGCTTTCGGCGCCATCGAAGGGTCCGCCAGCAGCAGCCGGTCGTCGTGCGTGTGCACGTCGATGAAGCCAGGGGCGAGCGCGAGGCCGTCGAGGTCGATGGACGCCGCCGCATCCGCGGCGGCGAGCGCGCCAACCGCTGCAATGCGCCCATCGCGCAGCGCGACGTCGCCTGGTCGTCGCGGCGCGCCGCTGCCGTCGAGAATGGTCGCACCGCGCAACAGCAGGTCGTAGGACATGATCTTTTCGCCGAAGCCTGAACCCGTGTAGTCTGTTCGCTCGCTTGCCGGTTCGCAAATTGCCCGGCGGCGCATACAGGAGGAGAACGGCAATGACATTCCAGTTTCGCACCGGGTGGCGCGCTGCTGCCGGGTTCGCACTTTCGATCGGCATCGCGCTGGCGGCCAACGTCGCGCTGGCGCAGGGCAAGGTCCTGAGGTTCATCCCCGAGGCCGACCTGCGCATCCTGGACCCGATCTGGACCACCGCGTATGTAACGCGCAACCACGGTTACATGGTCTACGACGTGCTGTTCGCGACCGACGCCAACTTCCACATCCAGCCGCAGATGGTCGACAAGTGGGACGTCAGCAAGGACGGCCTGACCTACACGTTCACGCTGCGCGACGG
>JBAIYN010000040.1:0-4371 GCA_037915775.1 Burkholderiales bacterium
GGACGCCGACACGGCTGATCGAGGAACTGAAGCCGAAGGCGCGCGCGGCCGGACTGTGGAACCTGTTCCTGCCCGACTCCAGCCACGGTGCCGGCCTGACCAACCTCGAGTACGCGCCGCTCGCCGAATTGATGGGACGAGTTCCGTGGGCGAGCGAGGTCTTCAACTGCAGCGCTCCCGACACCGGCAATATGGAGACGATTGAGCGCTACGGCACGCCGGAGCAGAAGAAGCAGTGGCTGGAGCCGCTGCTGCGCGGGGAGATCCGTTCCGCGTTCGCGATGACCGAACCCGCGGTGGCATCGTCGGATGCGACCAACATCCAGATGTCGATGCGACGCGACGGCGGTCACTACGTGATCAACGGCCGCAAGTGGTGGACCTCGGGCGCCGGCGACCCGCGCTGCCGCGTCTACATCGCGATGGGCAAGACGAATCCCGACGCGCCGAAGCACCTGCAGCAGTCGATGATCCTGGTGCCCGCCGATACGCCCGGTCTGAAGGTGGTGCGTCCGTTGAACGTGTTCGGCTACGACGATGCGCCACACGGCCACATGGAAGTCGATTTCGCCGATGTGCGCGTGCCGGCGGCCAACATCCTGCTCGGCGAAGGGCGCGGCTTCGAAATCGCGCAGGGGCGCCTGGGTCCGGGGCGGATCCACCACTGCATGCGCTGCGTCGGCGTGGCCGAGCGCGCGCTCGAACTGATGTGCAAGCGCCTGGCCACCCGCGTCGCGTTCGGCGCACCGGTGGCACGCCAGACCGTCTGGCAGGAACGGATCGCCGAGGCGCGCTGCATGATCGACCAGGCCCGCCTGCTGACGCTGAAGGCGGCGCACATGATGGACACCGTCGGCAACAAGGCGGCCAAGTCGGAGATCGCGATGATCAAGGTGGTCGCGCCGAATGTCGCGTGCACGGTGCTCGACTGGGCGATCCAGGCGCACGGCGGCGCCGGGGTATGCGACGACTTTCCGCTCGCATACGCCTATGCGCACAGCCGCACGCTGCGCCTCGCCGACGGCCCCGACGAAGTCCACCGCAATGCGATCGCAAGACTGGAAATCGCGCGGCATGCGCCGCTGCCGCCCAGGGAGGGACCGCGTTCATGATCGACCTGTACACCTGGCCGACGCCGAACGGCCACAAGATCCACATCATGCTCGAGGAGTGCGGGCTGCCGTACAGCGTGCACGCGGTCGACATCGGCGCGGGCGAGCAGTTCGAGCCCGACTTCCTGCGGATCAGTCCCAACAACAAGATCCCGGCGCTGGTGGACAGCGACGGCCCCGACGGCAAGCCGATCGCGTTGTTCGAGTCCGGCGCGATCCTGATCTACCTCGCCGGCAAGACCGGAAAGTTCCTGCCGGCCGACGCACGCGGCAAGTACGTCGCATTGCAGTGGCTGATGTTCCAGATGGGCAGCATCGGGCCGATGCTCGGCCAGGCGCATCACTTCCGCCTGTACGCGCCGGAGAAGATCGAGTACGCGATCAATCGCTACACCAACGAGGCAAACCGCCTGTACGGCGTGATGGATCGGCATCTGGCGCAGGTGCCGTATTTCGCCGGCGAGTACTCGATCGCCGACATGGCGATCTTTCCGTGGACACGCTCGCACAAGAACCAGGGCGTCGATCTCGCCGAGTGTCCCCATTTCGCGCGCTGGTTCGACGTCATGGCGGCACGGCCGGCGGTGCAGCGCGGACTGCAGGTGCTGGCCGACCGGCGCCGGCCGATTACCGACGACCAGGCGCGCCGCAATCTCTTCGGCGACAAGCAATACGAGCGGCGCTGACCACCATGCCGAACACTTTGATCTCGGTGCGCAAGCGCTGGCCCGCGGAGCGGCGGCGCGCGATCATCGAAGCCGTGCATCAGGCGCTGGTCGACGGCGTGCTAATTCCGCAGACCGATCGCACGCTGCGCCTGCAGCAGTTCGACCCGGAGGATTTTGCGGTCTCGCGCGGTAAGACCGAGAACTTCACGCTGATCGAAATCGACCTGGTCGCGGGCCGTTCGCTGGCAGCGAAGCGCCGGCTCTACAAATGCATCGTGGACAACCTGGCCGCGCTCGGAATCCGCCGCAGGGACGTGATGGTCGTGGTGCGCGACGTGCCGCGCGAGAACTGGGGCATCAGCGGCGGCGTGCCCGATTCCGACGTCGACCTGGGATTCAAGGTGAGCGCCTAGCGACGCGTCACTGCACCGGGTTCTTCAGCAGGTCCGCAAACGGCAGCGGCAGCACGTTGATGCCCTCTTCCTCGAGGGCGGCCGCCTCTTCCTTGGTCGTGACGCCGCGGATGCCGCGCTCCTCGGCTTCCTTGTAGTGAATGCGCCGCGCCTCCTCCGCGAAGCGCGCGCCGACGTCTTCGGTGTTCGCGGCGATCTCGCGCGCCATGCGGATGAACAGCGCCTGCATCTGCGCCGGGGTCGGCAGCGCGGCTTGCTGCGTCTCGCGCGCAGGCTCGGCAACGCGGCTGGAAACGTAAGGGGCGGACAGCGCCTTGCTGACCGTCTTCGAACCGCACATGGGGCAGGACAATTGCCCGCTGGCGTGCTGCGACTCGTAGTCCGCCGACGAGCCGAACCAGCCCTCGAAGGCGTGGCCGTTATCGCAGAGCAGGTTGAAGACCTTTAATGCCATCGCTTTCGCTGGTGCCGCGGGCCGGACTCGAACCGGCATGCTTGCTTGCGCTTGCGGCGGATTTTAAGTCCGCTGTGTCTACCGATTTCACCACCGCGGCTCCGCCCGTCGTGCGCCCCGCGGCGTCGATGCGTCGCAAGGCCTGCGGAATTCAACTGGAGGCGGGGGTCGGAATCGAACCGGCGTACACGGATTTGCAGTCCGCTGCATGGCCACTCTGCCACCCCGCCGCCTGAGGCATTGTAGCGGCGCCCGATCGGCCGACCGGAAAAAAATCGGGGAAGCGCATTGCTTCCCCGAGCAATCCTGGAGCGGGAAACGAGTCTCGAACTCGCGACCTCAACCTTGGCAAGGTTGCGCTCTACCAACTGAGCTATTCCCGCAAAGCGGACGCGAATTATAGCCGCGCACCTACCCCTGTCAAAGAAGTCCGCCTCATTTTTCCATGTGCGGCCATGCCATCCGCAGGTAGTAGATCATCGAGTACACCGTCAGTGCCGCCGCGACGTAGATCATCACGGTGCCGATCAGGCTGACGTCGATCAGCCCGAACAGCGGGTCGTGAAACAGCAGCAGCGGAATCGCGACCATCTGCATGATGGTCTTCGTCTTGCCGAGCCAGTTCACCGCGACGCTGGCCGACGCCCCGACATACGCCATCCATTCGCGCAGCGCAGAGACTGCAATCTCGCGTCCGATGATGATCAGCGCGACGAACGCGTCCACGCGCGCGAGGGCAAGCAGAACGATCAGCGCCGCGCAGACCATCAGCTTGTCGGCCACCGGATCGAGAAACGCGCCCAGCCGCGTGATCATTGCGTACCTGCGCGCGTACCAGCCGTCGAACGCGTCGGTGAGCGCGGCAATGGTGAACAGTGCGCAGGCAAGCACGTTCTTCCAGTGGCTGCCGATCCATGCGTCCGGCAGGTAGAACACGCCAACCACGAGCGGAATCATCGCGATGCGTGCCCAGGTGAGCCACATCGCGACATTGATCGAGATCGGCGCGGCTCGCACGTGCCCGTGGATTTCAGGTGGGTTGGCCGTGGAGTTGTCCATAGATGCGTGCGGCGAGCTTACGCGAAACGCCGTCCACCTGCGCAATGTCGTCGATCGATGCCGCCATCAGCCCGCGCATTCCGCCGAAGCGCGCCAGCAGCTTCTGGCGGCGCTTCGGTCCGATCCCTTCCAGGTCCTCCAGGTGCGAGGTCTGGCGCGCCTTGGCGCGCCGCGCCCGCATGCCGGTGATCGCGAAGCGATGCGCCTCGTCGCGGATCTGGGCGACCAGCATCAGCGCCTGCGACTCCCGGCCCAGCCTGAGCGGCGCCCGGCCGTCGGCAAAGATCAGTTCTTCGCGGCCGGTCTTGCGTTCCTCGCCCTTGGCCACGCCGACGATGACCGACGCATCGAGGCCGAGTTCCTCGAACGCCTGCACCGCGACGGCGACCTGCCCGGCGCCGCCGTCGACCAGCACCACGTGCGGGAGTTGCGTCTCGCCGCGCGCAACCGGGGCATAACGGCGTGTCAGGGTCTGCCGCATCGCCGCGTAGTCGTCGCCGGGTTCGATACCGTCGATGTTGAAGCGGCGATACTCGGTCGGTTGCATCGCGTGGTCGTGATAGACGACGCAGGCCGACTGCGTCGCCTCGCCCATCGTGTGGCTGACGTCGAAGCACTCGACCCGCAGCGTGGCCGGATCGGAATCCTGCAGCTCGACGCCGAGC
>JBAIYN010000478.1:0-3029 GCA_037915775.1 Burkholderiales bacterium
TAGAACGGGGCGCTCTGGAACAGGGCCGTTCCCGCGAACGCATTCGCGAGACCCAGCATCGTTCCGCCGCCGCTGATGTAATTCGAGAATTGACTTAGGTAGTCGGCGCCGGGTGCTGCGCCAAACATACCGACCGTCAGAGCCTCAATCTGAGTCCGCTGAGTTGCGGTGATGGCCATTCACTTCTCCTTTGTGGTTAACCGGTCGATAAAGCGCCCGCGCCGCGGCCGGCGCGCTTTAACGCGGGTGCAACTATAAACAAGAAACCTCATCCCAAGTTGTGACTCGGGTCACTACTTCATGGATTTTGTTGGACTTTTGCCAATTCGCCCGTCATGCGGACGGCCTACCAGACCCGCTTCAGCCCGGTCTGGACCGTCAGGCCCTGCAGTTCGAACAGCCGCAGGTTCGAGCTCTGCCGGACGGCATCCATCCCGACGGTCCCCTGCCAGCCCGGCCAGATCGGCCTCGACCACTCCAGGCCAAGCGTGGTCCGCTGGACCGAGCGGGGCGCGCCGTTGGCCAGCAACGGGCTGTAACTCGCGCGATCACGCGATCCCTGCCAGTACAGCGACGCCTGCAGCACGCCCGGTGCAAACAGCGTGCGGGTAACCTGCGCGCGAAGGTCGAACAGCACCTGCTGCCCGCCCGCCCGCGTATGGACCGGGTCGTCGAGGCCGGCACGCGCGACCAAGCCGAGTCCCAGGTCGCCGTAAGGCCGGCATGCCAAGCCAGCCGTGATGCCTGCATAGCGGCCGTCGAGCACCGTGTCCGAGGGGTACCGGCGCATCTCGGCCTCCGCGCCGGCGCGGCGCCCGCATGCGTTGCCTACCCAGGTCCGGACCAGCGAAGTGCGGAAGCTCTGCAACAGGTGCGCACCGCCGTAGAGAACGTCGTCGGCGCCGATCGCCAGGCTCCATGCCCCCCCTTCGACCCGCTGGTGTCCTGTCGCTTCGAGGTCGGCCTGCCGGTAGCTGACACCCGAACCGGTCGGCGCGCCACGCAGGCGCACGGTGGCGCGCACTTCGAGCTCGCGGTCGCCGGCGAGGGCTCGCGAGCCCCGCCAGCTTCCATCGACCCAGGCCGCGGGCCCTTCGACCGGCTGCACCGTGTCCGCCACCGGCACGGTCACGTTGATTCCAGGGAATGTCAGCGTGATCTCGCGCGCACTCGTGGCGCTGTTCAGGTTGGTGTCGTAGCCGACCCGCAACCCGAGCTCTCCCTGATGGCGCCATACGGTCGAGTCCGCGGGGACGTGGTCGAGTGCGAGCAGACGCCAGCGAATCTCCTCGCGCAGATGCGTCGGCACGTCGGACCGCGCCAGCAACGACCGCCAGATCGCCGCAGCGCTTGCCCGATCGCCGAGCTGGGTGAGTGCGCGCGCGTAGTCGATCTGCGCGACCGGCAGGTCGGGGTTGAGCAGAAGCGCCAGTTCGAGGGCGGTCGCGGCGTCGGCCGGGCGGCCGAGCGCAAGCAGCACGGCGCCCCGATAGGCAAGGAACAGCGGCTGCGTATCGCACTGGGCACCGGCCTGGGCAAGCTCGGTGTCGAGCCGCTCGAGCGCGGCGCGGTCGCGCGGGATCGGCTCGCCCGCTTCGCCGGGGCACGCTGCGTGTGCGCCCGCCAGCCACAGCGAGGATACGAGGGCAACGGATCGCGCCAGGCGCGCGACCCCGATGCGCCTCAACACGCGCCCGACGATCACGCCGCGTCGCCTCTCGGCGGCAGGGCAAACACCGTGTAAGTCCGCTTAAGCCCCTCGAGCAGGAACTCGCCCAGCGACACGAGCGCTTCCTTGGGAAGCTGGGCCGCAGCGCCCGGCCCGACAAGCAGCGGCTGGGCCAGATCGGCCGTCATCGACTGCAGGCGCACCGCGACAGTGACCGTATCTCCCAAGGCGGTGTGATGCCGCCGCATTGCCGGGCCGACCGACCCGACGAGCGCCGCGCCGGTCTCGATGCCAACGCCGAGTGCGAGCAGTTCCAGCCCCGGCGGTGGCGGATCGGGAAACAGCGCCGGCACATCCTGCAGCATTTCATGCGCGGCGGCGAATGCCTGTTGTACCTGCTGTCGGCTCGGGGTCGGTGCGTTCCAGATCGCAATGATCGCGTCGCCCTGGAACCCCTCGACGAGCCCACCATGCCGCTCCACGATCCGCACGGCCCGCGAAAAGAACGCGTGCAGCAGCGCGGCCGCTTCCTCGGGCGGGCGCAGCTCGCAGTACGCGGAGAAGTTGCGCAGATCGGCAACCAGAACGGTGATCTCGCAGCGGCGTGCATCGATACGTCCGCTGGGCGCGACCAGGGCGACTTCGCGCGCGACCGGCGCGGGCAGATAGCTGGACAGGTTTTCGAAAACGCGCTCGCGCTCGAAACGCATCCGCGCATGTTCGACCACCGCCAGCAACACGCTCGCGAGAAAGCAGAACAACGCCGCATCGATCCAGACGATCCAGAGGTTGGCGCGCAGCACGAACAGTGCGTGCAGCGCGAAGGCCAGAACCGCCAGCAGCAGGCCGGCGACGGGAAGTCCGTACACGGTCAAGCGGCCGCGCCGCAGGGTGAAGAGCAGCAACGTCGCTACGCCTGCGAGCGAATAGATCGCGAGCAGCCAGGGCGCCGCGCGCGGCGTGGCCGGCAGTCGATTGTCGAGCAGCGCGGAGATGAACTGCGCGTGCACCTCGACGCCGGCAACCAGCCCGCCGAGCGGCGTCGGCACGCTGTCGCCGACGCCAAAGGCCGTTGCGCCGATCAGCACCCAGGCGCCGTCGAAGAGATCGCGCGGCGCCTTGCCTGCCAGCACGTCATTGGCCGACACCGAGATGAAGGACGAACGCGGCAGCCGATAGGAAACGCGAACATCGCCGTGTTCGTTCAGCGGAACTTCTATCCCCGGCAGCCCGGCATTTCGGAGAACCCACGGCGACTTGAGCCAGCCGTCGGGCGCTGCCAGCTCCCAACGGGGAGGCAGATCCGCCGCCGCCGTCAGCGTTGCCAGGCCAAGTGCTGCATACGTGCTGCCCTTGAAGC
>JBAIYN010000084.1:0-2472 GCA_037915775.1 Burkholderiales bacterium
CGCGTCACGCTGACATCGCCGGTCGCCTTGTTGACAGCGACGTCGGCGATCCAGGCCGACCACGCCGCGCCATAGCCCGGAAACTTGCTGTGGACATAGAGCGCATAGGCGAAGCCGCGGCCGTGCACGACGTCGGCTTCGCTCTCCTTTTCCCGCCACACGGGGCGCGGCTTCCAGCCCGCGCGCTCGGCAACCGCATTGACGAGATCGACCGCGCGGGGGTCTTTCAGGTAGCGCAGGCGATATTCGATGGGATCGACGCCCGCTTCCGTCGCAACTTCGTCGATATAGGATTCATGCGCAAAGGTGTTCGGCAACGCCGATACGCCGCGAAACCACGACGCCCGCATGATCGGCGGCATGTCATGCGCGACCACGCGCAGGTGGTCGTAATCGTAAGGCGGGATCGCGGTGCGATCGCCCATCTCGGAGACCAGCGGCGTCGGCGAAATCGCGCCGGTCAAGAGCAGCGCCAGCGTCGGCGCGCCGTTGGAAGGGTAGCGGGTCGCGAAATCGTATCCCGCGATGCCGCCGTCCTCATCCAGTCCACCCCTGACGTCGATCAGTTGCGCGGTGCCCTTGGGCTCCCAAAGGTGCTCCTGCTCGCGCGTCAGCTGCACGCGGACCGGGCGCCCGACCGCGCGCGATAACAGAACCGCATCGGCAGAAACGTCATCGGCGCAGTTGCGGCCATAGCAGCCGGCCGCCTCCATCCGGATGATCTCGATCTCGGTTTCGGGCCGCTGCAACAACAGCGCCAGGTCGCCGCGCAGGATGTGCGGATTTTGCGTGCCGGACCACACGCGAACCTGATCGTCGCGAAACTCCGCCACCGCGCAGGACGGTCCGATCGAGGCATGCAGCTGGTAGGGCCACAGATACGTCCGATCGATCGGTTTGGCCGCCTGCTGGAGCGCGGCATCGACATCGCCCTTGTCGATCAGCGTCCGCGGCGTCGAGGGATTTTTCCGCAGCGCTGTCTCGATGTCCTTCAGGTCCGGCAGCGTCGGCACCTTCTTCCAGGTGAGCTTCAGCTGGGACGCCGCCTTGATCGCGTTTTCCTCGCGTTCGGCGACGACGCCGACGAAGTCGGCGATGCGCACGACCGCGACGAGACCGGGGATGTCGCGCACCGAGGACTCGTCCACCTCAAGCAGGCTCGTGCCGACAAAGTCGCCGCCATCGACGCCGGCATAGGGTGGACGCACCACGCGGCCGTGCAGCATTCCGGGTACGCGAATGTCGTGGACGTAGACCAGTTCGCCGGTCGCCTTGGCCGGAAGATCGACGCGCGGCACCGATTGACCGACGATGCGATAGTCGTTGGCGGACTTCAGCTTGACGTCGTCGGCAAGTTCGAGGCGGATGATATCGCTGCCGATCAACTCGCCATAGCTGATGGAACGGTTGTGCCCGCGGACCAGGCCGTCCTCGATCGCGAGGTCCTCGATCGGGAGTTCGAGCCGCTCGGCGGCGCGCGCGACCAAAAATTGCCGGGCCTGGGCTGCGGCCCTGCGCAGCGGCACCGCCGTAATCTGGATGGTTTCGCTGGCAATCGTTGCGCCCTGGTTCGGCACGCGCGCGGTATCGCCGAGCACGACGATGACGCGCGCAAAGGACACGTCCAGCTCTTCTGCGACGATCTGGCCGAGCGCGGTACGAATACCCGTGCCGAGATCGACATGGCCATTGAAGGCCGTGACCGCACCGTCTGCCGTGATCTTGATGAAAGTCTCGAACGGATTGCTGGCGTCAGTCGCATCTGGGCGCACTACGACAAGCGTTCCCGAGCGATGCTCTTTGTCGGGAAGATCGGACGTGCGCATCAGTCGCGCGCCTCGACGGCGGCTCCCGCCGCCCGCATCACCGCGCGGATGATTTCGACATGCGCGCCGCAGCGGCAGAGATTGTAGCGCAGCGCTTCCATCGCTTCCCGTTCGCTCGGATGCGGATTGCGCAACAGCAAAGCCTTCGTCGTCATGATCATGCCGTTGAGGCAATAGCCGCATTGCGCGGCCTGCTCGGCGATGAAGGCTTCCTGCACGGGATCAGGATCGTTGCGCGTGCCGAGCCCTTCGAGCGTGACGACGGTGCGGCCGACGCAGCCTTCAATCGGGATCACGCAGGAGCGCGCCGCGACGCCATCGATCAGCACGGTGCAGGTGCCGCACTCACCGAGGCCGCAGCCAAATTTGGGTCCGTTCAATGCGAGATCGTTGCGCAGCACATAGAGCAGGGCGGTGTCCGGGGACGCGTCCACCTCATAGATCCGGCCGTTGACGTTCAGGCGGATCGGGGTGTGTGGCATCCGGCGTGGCTCTTCGCGCTTGGTTTAAAGGCATTTCGAGAATAACGTTTGCATACAAACGTGCAAGCTGCTTGCCGAACGCGCTTGACAGTGTTCCGGAGCGCGCGCAACATTGTTCGTATACGAACGAAATGCCCGGACGGCCGGCGACGCTGTCCGATCGT
>JBAIYN010000451.1:0-5221 GCA_037915775.1 Burkholderiales bacterium
ATTTCGGCGATCCTGAATGCCGAGCTGAAGAAGCGCACTGGCGAATCGGCGTTGCTTGACCGTATTCGGCAGGCGCGCAGCGCGTTATCGCAGGCCGAGCGGCGCGTGGCCGACCTGGTGCTGTCGCAGCCGCGCAGCGTGCTGAGCGATCCGATCATGGACATTGCTCGGCAAGCCGGGGTCTCCCAGCCCACGGTCGTGCGATTTTGCCGGTCGCTCGGTTGCGAAGGACTGTCCGACTTCAAACTCAAGCTTGCCTCGGGGCTCACCGGCACGATCCCGGTTTCGCACACTCAGGTCAAGCGCACTGATTCGACTCTCGAACTCGGTGCGAAGGTGCTCGACAACACCGCCTCGGCGCTGCTCAAGGTCCGCGACCAGCTGAACAGCAAGTCGGTGGAAAAGGCGATCGAGAGGCTCGTGCACGCGCGGCGCATCGAGTTTTACGCGCTCGGCAACTACGGCGTCGTCGCGCAGGACGCGCAGTACAAGTTCCTGCACTTCGGCGTGCCGGCGGTCGCCTATACCGATGCGCGCCTGCAACTGATGGCGGCACCGGCGCTCGGCGGCGGCGACGTCGTCGTCGCGATTTCGGGTTCGGGGAAGATGGGCGACCTGCTGAAGGCGGTCGATGCGGCGCTGGCGCACGGCGCGGAAGTGATCGCCATCACGCCGTCCTTTGCGCCGCTGGCGAAGCGCGCGACGATCACGATCGCGATCGACCATCCCGAGGATGTCTCGACGCAGATGCCGATGATCAGCCGCATCCTGTTCCTGGCGGTGATCGACATCCTGGCGGTCGGTGTCGCAATGCGCCGCTCGGCAGCGGCGCAGCGGTCCGAGACCGACCTGCACGGCGAAGAGCAGGGCGTCGAGCGAATCACCGATTTCACGCGCATCACTTCGCACAGCGGGTGACAGTGCGTCGACCAGCGCGGCCGCGCACTTGCGGGGGACGTCAGAACGCTTACCGTGCATCCAGCACCCGCTGCACGAACTCTCCGTGCGCGGCAAGCATCGCCTGCGGCTGATCCTCGTGCGGCGAGTGGCGACAATCGGCGAACTCGACGACGCGAAGGCGAGCGTGACCATGATGATGTACTGCCGCGCGTGCGCAGCACGAAGATCCCGGTCACGAAGGCACCGATCGTGCCGCGATCACGGACGCCGACAGCGGATCCTCGAGGAGCTGTGATCGGCGCGATGTGCCGAGGCCTGCGCGGGTGATGCTCCGGCGCGCCGCGATTCAGGGCCGAGCCTCGGAACGTTGTATCTTGGCGCGATGCAGGCGCGGCTCGGAATTCTGCTGATGGCGACTGGCGCCATTGTGCTGGCGTTGGCGTTGTCGTTCCGGCATGCGCTGCCGAGCCCTGCCGAGCTTCGCCTGGACATGCGCACCGAGCCCGCACAGGCGCCGACGCAGGCGGCGCCCTTCAACACCACCGTAGGCGGAATTACTTACACGGTCAGACCGGTCGCCGACTACGAGATCTGGGGGCTGGTCGTCAGCGCGCACGATTCCAGCGCCTGGTGGGATTGGATCCACAAGGCGGCGAACGACCGGCTGAACGTCGTCGATCTCTGCCTCGTGTTCGCGGAAAACATCGCGAGCGGCGGCTATGCCGGGCTCGACTATTCGAGCGGGCAATTCGTCTGCTACGCGCAGGCGCGCTCGGAGGAGAAGTGGCGGCGCTTCTCGATGCGCGCACTGTCGAACAACCACCTGCTCGCCGATCGTCCGTCGATCGCGGCCCGGCTGCGCGCCGTGCGCGTCGGCGATCAGGTGCGCATCCGCGGCTGGCTGGCGGAGTACGAGCACAACCACGGCTTCGCGTTCAGGCGCGGCACGAGCGTTACGCGCGACGACACCGGCAATGGCGCCTGCGAAACGATCTATGTGCAGGAGGTCGAAGTGCTGCGTGCTGGTGGCGGGTTGTGGCGGTGGCTGGCATGGCCCGCGCTGGGGCTCGTGCTGGCGGGCGCCTTTGTTTGGCTGCGCGCCCCGTTCCGGGCACGTTGAAATTCCGGGCACATTGAAGATCCGCGAGCGAGCCGATGCTGAATCCGCCCCTCGATGTGGCGGCCGATTGCTGCAAAGCGGCAGGCCGAGGTCGACGTGAAGCGGCATCCACACTTCGCGCAACTTTTTCCCACCGCTGCGCGCTGAACGGATAGCATCTGCCGCCTGCGCCGGACCCGTTCCGCGACGGCGCGTCGTATCAACCCACCAGGCTCGGCGACAGAGCGTTGAGCAACGAGGAGGAGCAAACCATGCAGGAACACGAACTGCGCCAGTTGATCGAAGAGGTCCGCGCCGGCGCGCTGCCGCGGCGCAGCTTCATCCGGCAGATGGTTGGCCTGGGCCTGTCGGCACCGATGGCTTCGATGCTGCTGATGCATGCCGGCGTGGCGAACGCGCAGAAGGCACCCGCCTACAAGCCAACCAAGCGCGGCGGCGGCGGTCCTCTGCGGGTGCTGTGGTGGCAGGGCGCCACACTGCTGCAGCCGCACTTCGCCAATGGCACGAAGGACCAGGAAGGCTCGCGCATCTTCTACGAGCCGCTCGCCATATGGGACGCGGACGGCAACCTGGTGCCGATCCTTGCCGCAGAGATCCCGACGCGCGAGAACGGCGGCGTGGCCGCCGATGGCAAGAGCGTGACCTGGAAGCTGAAGAAGGGCGTCACGTGGCACGACGGCCAACCTTTCACCGCCGACGATTGCGTGTTCACCTGGGAATACGCGCGCAATCCGGAGACGGCCGCGGTCACCACCGGCGTGTACAAGGACGTCACCGTTACGAAGGTCGATTCGCACACGATCCGCCTGGGCTTCGTGAAGCCGACGCCGTTCTGGGCCAGGGCCTTCGTCGCCGCCGAGGGAATGATCATCCCGAAGCACGTGTTCGCCCCTTACATCGGTTCGAAGTCACGCGACGCGCCCGGAAATCTGAAGCCTGTCGGCACCGGGCCGTACAAGTTCGTCGACTTCAAGCCCGGCGATATGGTGCGCGGCGAGATCAACGCCAGCTACCACATTCCGAACCGGCCGTTCTTCGACTCGATCGAGATGAAGGGCGGCGGCGATGCGACATCGGCCGCGCGCGCGGTGCTGCAGACCGGCGAGTTCGACTATGCGTGGAACCTGCAGGTCGAGGACGAGGTGCTGAAGCGGCTCGAGGCGGGCGGCAGGGGCCGGGCGGTGATCGTCGACAGCGGCGACATCGAATTCATCCAGCTCAACATCAAGGACCCGTGGAACGAGATCGACGGCGAACGAGCCAGCATGAAGTCGAAGCACTTCGCGTTCACCGATCCGGCGGTGCGCCAGGCAATGTCGCTGCTGGCCGACCGCAAGGGGCTGCAGGACTTCATCTACGGGCGCACCGGCGTGGCGACCAGCAACTTCCTCAACAATCCGGCGCGTTTCCGCTCTCCGAACACGAAGTACGAATTCAACGTCGACAAGGCGAACCAGATCCTCGACGCGGCCGGCTGGAAGCGCGGCGCCGATGGCGTGCGCGAGAAGGACGGCAAGAGGCTGAAGTTCGTGTTCCAGACCTCGGTCAACTCGCTGCGCCAGAAGGAGCAGGCGGTGATCAAGCAGGGCTGCCAGAAGGCCGGCATCGATCTGGAGCTGAAGTCGGTCACCGCGAGCGTGTTCTTCTCGTCGGACGTGGCCAATCCGGACACGTACGGCAAGTTCTGGTGCGACATGCAGATGTACACGACCACCATGACGCAACCGGATCCCGAACGCTTCATGGACCAGTACCTGTCCACCGAGGTGTCGACCAAGGCCAACAAATGGCAGGGTCGCAACATCTGCCGCTGGGTCAGCGAGGAGTACGACCGCACCTACCACGCCGCCGAAGGCGAGCTCGATCCGGTGAAGCGCGCCGCGCTGTTCATCCGGCTGAACGATCTGCCGGTCAACGATCACGTGATCGTTCCGCTGATCAGCCGGCCGCGCGTGCGCGGGGCGAACCTGAAGCTGGTCGCACCGTCGACAGGCTGGGACCTCGACTTCGCGCAGCTTCAGGACTGGTACCGGGACGGCGTCGGCTGAGCCACGGCTCCGACGCACGTCGGCCGCATCCTTCCCACGAGGAACGGATGGACGAACGCGACCTGCGCGGGGCCATCGAGGCGGTGCGCGCCGGCACCTTGCCGCGCCGCCGCTTCGTGCAGCGGCTTGCCGCGCTGGGCATCAGCCCACCGCTGGCGGGCCTGCTGCTGATGCACGCGGGCGTCGCGCCGGCGCAGACGCCCGCCTACAGACCGACCAGGCGCGGCGGCGGAGGCGCGCTCCAGCTTCTTTTCTGGCAGGGGCCGACGCTGCTGAACCCGCACTTCGCCAGCGGTACCAAGGATGCGGCGGGATCGCGCCCGTTCTACGAGTCGCTGGCGCGCTTCGATGCGCAAGGCCAGCTCGTTCCGGTTCTCGCGGCAGAAATTCCGAGCCGGCGCAACGGCGGCATCGCGGCCGACGGGCGATCGACGACCTGGAAGCTGAAGGACGGCGTGAAGTGGCACGACGGCCAGCCCTTTACCGCGGACGACGTGATCTTCAACTGGCGCTTCGCGACCGACCCGGCGACGGCAGCCTTCACGCCGGGCGTGTACGAGAACGTCAAGGCGATCGACAAGCTCGACTCGCTCACGGTGCGCATCGTCTTCGACCAGCCGACGCCGATCTGGACGCGCAGCGCACAGCAGCAGTTGATCCCGCGGCACCTGTTTGCGCCCTACCTGGGCGCGCGGTCGCGTGAGGCGCCGGCGAACCTGAAACCGGTCGGCACCGGGCCTTACCGCTTCGTCGAGTTCAAGCCGGGCGACCTCGTGAAGGGCGCGCTGAATCCCGACTATCACATGCCCAACCGGCCGTATTTCGACACGATCGAAATCAAGGGCGGTGGCGATGCGACCTCGGCCGCGCGCGCGGTGCTGCAGACCGGAGAGTTCGACTACGCGTGGAACCTGCAGGTCGAAGACGAGGTTCTGAAGCGCATGGAGTCAGGCGGCAAGGGGCGCGTGGTGACGAGCGACGGCGGGGACACCGAATTCATCTCGTTCAATATGGCCGACCCGAACACCGAGGTCGACGGCGAGCGCGCCAACCCGAAATCACGACATCCGATCCTGTCCGATCCCGCCGTTCGACGTGCGCTGCTTCTGCTATTCGATCGCAAGGCGGTGCAGCAGTTCGTCTATGGACGCAC
>JBAIYN010000468.1:0-10302 GCA_037915775.1 Burkholderiales bacterium
GCGCGTCAGCTCCTGCGCGATGCGTTCGCGCAGTGATTCCGCGTTGGCAGCCTGGGCAAACGCGCCGAGCTGCACCGACCAGCGCGTCGTGGCCGGCGCAGTTTCCGCCGGGTTGCTCTGCGGCGGCGGCGCCGCCACGGTAGCCACCGGCGGCAACGGCGCGGACGCGCTCGTGTCGGCCTCGACCACGGGCAGCGCGGTGGCGACCGCATCGCTCGCCGCCGGCACAGGCGCAGCCGCCACGGCGGTGGGCGCGGCGGGCCGGCAGCAGCGGCCGGACGCGATGTCGGCGTTGGTCAAGCGCTCGATCTCGACCTCGGCGGTGCCGACGTCGGCAAAGCCGAGGCGGGTGGCAGCCGCGTACGAAAGATCGATGATGCGATCGTCCTTGAACGGCCCCCGGTCGTTGACGCGCACGATCACGCTGGCCCCGGTCCTGACGCGCGTCACGCGCACGTAGCTCGGGATCGGCAGGGTCGGATGCGCCGCCGTCATCGCGAACATGTCGTAGATCTCGCCACTCGAGGTCCGGTTGCCGTGAAACTGGCGGCCGTACCACGATGCAAGCCCGCGCTGGCGGAACGGCGCATCGCCGTTGATCGGCGTGTACGTGCGCCCGAGCGCCACGTACGGCCGGTTCGCAAACGGGTTCAGCGGTTCGACTCGCGGCACCGCATCCGGCACGCTGGCCAGATCCGCCGGCACCTGAGCCGGCGGTCCGTCGTTCTGGTAGTAGCCGCCACTGCGCGGCGGCGCCTTGGGCGCGGTCGCGCATCCGGCGACGAGCGCGCAAGCAGCCAGCCACAGCAGCGCGTGGCGCGTGATCCGCGATCCGTGATCCATGATCCGCGAACTGCGCGGTGCGCAATCCGCGATCCGCAGTCCGATCGTCACGATTGCACGAGCTTGCGATTGCGCGCGATGCTCATCAGCATGCCGCACGCCATGCCGAGCGTCACCAGCGCGGTACCGCCGTAGCTGACGAAGGGCAGCGGCACGCCCACCACGGGCAGGATGCCGCTCACCATGCCCATGTTGACGAAAGCGTAAGTGAAGATCATCAGCGCGATCGCCGCCGCCATCAGCCGCGCATAGGTCGTCGCGGCATTGGCAGCGATCAGCAGCGCGCGCGTGACGAGCGCGAAGAACAGCGCGGCCAGCACCAGGTTGCCGATCAGGCCGAACTCCTCGGAGAACACCGCGAAGATGAAATCGGTGGTGCGCTCGGGGATGAACTCCAGGTGCGTCTGCGTGCCCTGCATCCAGCCCTTGCCGGTCAGGCCGCCGCTGCCGATCGCAATCATCGCCTGCAGGGTGTGAAACCCCTTGCCGAGCGGATCCTCCGACGGATCGATCAGCGTCATGATCCGCTCGCGCTGGTAGCCGTGCATGAATGTCCACGCCACCGGCAGCATCGCCGCGCCGGCGATCACCATGGCCGCGAGCCACTTCCACGGCAGGCCGGCGAAGAAGATTACGAACGAGCCGGCCGCCAGCACCAGGATCGCGGTGCCGAGATCGGGCTGCTTGGCGATCAGCGCGACGGGGACGATCAGCAGCACGCCGGCGATGACGAAATCGATCTTGCGCACCGCGCCCTCGCGCTTGTGGAAGTACCAGGCCAGCATCATCGGCAACGCGAGCTTCATCACCTCGGACGGCTGGATGCGCGTGAAGCCCAGGTCCAGCCAGCGCTGTGCCCCCTTGACGATCACGCCGAAGCGATCGACCGCCACCAGCAGCACGACCCCCGCAATGTAGATCGGCACCGCCACCTTCATCAGCATGTTGGGCGGAATGCTCGCCATCAGGAACATGATCCCCGCGGCAACCGCGAAGTTGCGCATCTGGTCGGTGAAGCGCCACGGGAAATCGTTCGCGGCCGAATACAGGGTGATCATCCCGAGCAGCATCAGGCCGCCGATGATCGCGAGCAGCGCAGGATCGAGCACCGACAGCCGCTCGCGCACCCATTGCCAGATGCGCGCACGCAAACTGTCACCGTACATGCGTGCCTCCGTTCACCTGCGCGACCACGTCTCCCGACGGTTCGCCGTCGCCTTCGGGTTTCAACGGTGCAGGCGCAGCGCGCGTGCCGCGCTGCACCTCCGGTGAGGTTCTACGAACGCACCCGCACCGCTCACTGCTCACGGGACACTCCGTTCACCTGTGCGACCACGTCTCCCGACGGTTCGCCGTCGCCTTCCGGCTTCAGCGGCGCGGGTGCGTTGGGGACCTTGCCGAGCAGGTAGTAGTCGAGCGCCTGGCGCGCGATCGGCGCGGCGGCCATCGCGCCGAAGCCGCCGTTTTCCACCAGCAGGGCCAGCGCGATCTTCGGCTTCTCGCCCGGTCCGGCCGGCGCGAACGCGATGAACAGCGAATGGTCTCGGTGGCGCTCGTCGATACGATTGGCGTTGTATTTCTCGTTCTGCTTGATGCCGATCACCTGCGCGGTGCCGGTCTTGCCGGCGACCTTGTACGGGGCGCCGACGAACGCCTGGCGCCCGGTGCCGCTGATGTTCACGTCGACCATTGCCTCGCGCACCAGGCGGATGTACTCGGGCTTCACGTCGACGCGGTAGCTCTCCTTCGGCACCGTCAGATGCACCGCGCCCGTCCTGGCGTCCTCGATGCTCTTGACCAGGTGCGGCTTCATCACCACGCCGTCGTTGGCGAGCGTGGCGGTTGCGTGCGCCAGTTGCAGCAGCGTGAAGGCGTTGTAGCCCTGGCCGATGCCGAGCGAGATCGTCTCGCCCGGGTACCACCTCTGCTTGAAGCGCTTCTCCTTCCATGCGCTCGACGGCAGGACGCCGGTCTGCTCCCCTTCGAGGTCGATCCCGGTGATCTGGCCGAAACCCCACGGCTTCATGAAATCGTGGATCGTGTCGACGCCCAGATCGTTGGCGACCATGTAGTAGTAGATGTCGCTCGACTTGACGATCGACTTGTGCAGGTCGACCGCGCCCAGCGGCACCTTGTTGCTGTCGCGGAAGCGGTGGTTGCCGAACATGAAATAGCCGGGGTCGTAGATGATCTGGTCCGGCCGCCGCTTGCCGGTCTGCAGCGCGGCCAGCGCCAGGAACGGCTTGTAGGTCGAGCCGATCGGATACGTGCCGCGCAGCGCGCGGTTCAGCAGCGGCTTGTCGGGGTCGTTGTTCAGTTCGTCCCAGCTCTTCGGGTCGATGCCGTCGACGAACAGGTTCGGATCGAAGCTCGGCTTCGATACGAACGCCAGGATGTCGCCCGTCGCCGGCTCGATCGCGATTAGCGCGCCGCGCCGGTCGCCGAACGCCTGCTCGACGATCTGCTGCAGCTTGATGTCGATCGACAGGTTCAGGTTGTTGCCGGGCGTGGACGGCGTGCGGTCGAGCGTGCGCACCGCGCGCCCGCCCGCGGTGATCTCGACCCGCTCAGAGCCGGGGGAGCCGTGCAGTTCGCGCTGGTACGAAAGCTCGACCCCCGTCTTGCCGATGTACTCGGCACCGAGGTAGTTCTCGGCATCGTCGAAGCCGGCGATGCGCTCCTTGTCCGCAGCGGAAATGCGCCCGATGTAGCCGATCATGTGGGCGCCAATCTCGCCGAGCGGATACTGGCGGAACAACCGTGCGCGCAACTCGACGCCGGGGAAGCGGAACTGCTGGGCGGAGAACCGCGCCACCTCCTCGTCGGTCAGCCGGGTCCGGATCGGGACCGATTCCGCCCCCTTCAGCTCCTCCTGCAGCTTCTTGAAGCGGCGGCGGTCGCGCGGCTGGATTTCGATCACCTTGGACAGCTCGTCGATCACCGCGTTGACGTTGTCCACCTTGCGCGGGTTGATCTCCAGCGTATAGGCGGAGAAGTTGCGCGCGATGATCACGCCGTTGCGGTCGCGGATCAGGCCCCGGTTGGCCTGCACCGGCAGCACGGCGATCCGGTTGGTTTCGGCCTGCTCGTAGAGTTCCGCATGCCTGAAGACCTGCAGCCAGACGAAGCGCACCAGCAGCAGCGCGAAGCAGACGAGAACGAAGAGCGTGGCGACGACCACGCGGGTGCGAAACTGCTGGACCTCGTGCTCGGGGTTGCGAAATGCCTTCACAACGATACGGCTTTGACTGTTGCGGCGGCAGCGCGCCCGCCCGTCATCATCTCGACGCGGTCTCGAGCGGAGCACTGATCATGCACGCGCTCGCCCCAGCAGGTCAGGTGCGCCGCGAAGCAGCACGAGTCCGGCAGTAAACCACACACCGGACCGCACGCGTCGCTGACCGGGCGACAGCGAACGGCGGCAACCGACAGTTCTCATCGGCGAGATTCTATGCGGGCCGAAATGACGCACGCAAACGTCCGCTTGCACGAGTGGAGGGGATGCGGGCTACAGCTGGCGCGGATGGCGCCCGCGCGCCCTTGCCCAGCCAGGCGACCTGCGGGCATGATCGGATACCGGGGTGTCGAGGCGGCAGATCTGCGGACGTGGTGCGCGGCCGCTGCATCCGGCGGCCATCCTTGGGAGAGTCGTGATGAAGAACGCCGAAGCCGTGCTGGAGTCGCTGGTCTTTCGCAGCCGCTGGCTGCTCGCGCCCTTCTTTATCGGCCTGATCATCGCCATCGTTGCGCTGCTGCTGAAGTTCGGCAAGGAACTCCTTGCGCTGAGTCTCGGCATATTCACTCAGTCCGGGCAGGACGTGATCATTTCGATCCTGACCCTGGTCGATACCGCGCTGATAGCCAGCCTGCTGCTGATCATCGCGTTCAGCGGCTACGAGAACTTCGTCTCGAAAATCGGCACCGGAGAGCACGAGGACCGCCCCGCATGGATGGGAAAGGTCGGGTTTTCCGATCTGAAGATCAAGCTGATCGGAGCCATCGTCGCGATTTCCGCGGTGGAACTGCTGAAGGGGTTCATCAACGTCGAGCAGTTCACCAACGTTCAGCTGGCCTGGAAGGTCGGAATTCATCTGACGTTCGTGGTGTCGGGCGTGCTGTTTGCCGTTTCGGACCGCATCACCGAAGGCAAGGGCGAGGCCCACTGACACCGACCACGGTCCACGCCACATGGCGCAAGACCTGCCGTTGTCCGTTGACCGGACACGCTGTTACATGCAACCGACAACGAACAACCAGCAACGAACAACCACGCTCTAGATCGGCCTCGTCTCGTCACGCTCGTGTGGCTGGCGCTGCGGTGCCAGCAGCAGCCAGGACACCAGCGGCCACAGCAGCGCGCCGACAAGGCTTTCGCCGAAGTAGCTGAGGCCGGGGAAGACCCCGCCGACCCACAATCGGACCAGCATCGATGCAAACTGGGCGACCAGCAGCAATCCGAACACGTGCAGCGCTTGCGCGCCGAGCGGGAACCACAGTATGCGCCGGTGCAGCGAGATTGCGCCGTAGGACAGCAACGTGTACGCCAGGGCGTGCTCGCCGAACAATGCGCCGTCGTGCACGTCCATCAGCAGGCCGAACACGAACGCGGCGCCGATGCCGACACGGCGCGGCTGATGGACGTTCCAGAACACCATGCCGAGCGCGACGAAGTCCGGCACATAGGGTGACCGACCCCACGGCATCAGATCCAGCACCAGCGCGAGCACCAGGGAAGTCCAGATGAAGACCGGATTCGCCGGCCGCAGCAGCACCGAGGGTCGATAGGCCGCGCGTCCGGGCGCCAGGCCTTCGGCCGACACGAGCTCGACCAGGTCCGGATTGCGCGGCCGGTTCAGCGCAAAAGAGCCGCGCAGCGCTTTCCACCAGCTCATCCCCTCGTTTCCTCCAGGCAGATCACCTTCGCGTCCCCTTGCGCGGCTCGGGCGCGCTCTCTTCCGCCGGGCGCGGCGGCGCCGGGTCGACCTGCATCACCAGCATGTACGTGTAGTTCTGCACGCCGGCCGTCGGTGTCATCACGATGCGCGCGAACTGGTCCCGTTCGGCGCGCTCGACCCTCGTCACGGTGGCCACCTGCAGGCCGGCCGGATAGATGCCGTCGATTCCCGACGTCGTCGCGACATCGCCCTGCTTGACGTCGGCGTTCGCCGGCATGAAGCGCAGGTCGAGCGTGCCTGGATCGGCGCCGCCGTAGGCGACGCCGCGCAGTCCGTTGCGGGCGAGTTGCACCGGGATCGACTGCTCCTTGTCGGTGATCAGCGTCATCTCCGCGGTCATCGGGAAGACGCGCGTGATCTGGCCCAGAACGCCGCGGTCGTCGATCACCGGCTGCCCCGCACGCACACCGTCCCTGCTTCCCCTGTCGAGCACCAGCTTGCGCGCAAAGCGGTCGCGTGATTCGTACAGCACCTGCGCCAGCACGCCGGGCCGGTTGAACTTTTCCCGCGCACCGAGCAGTCGGCGCAGCTCGGCATTCTCGACTTCCAGGCTCTTCGCCTGCTGCAGTTCGCTCGCACGCTCGGCCGCGTCGCGCTTGAGCGCCTCGTTCTCGCGGTTCAGGCGTCCGATCGTGGTGAAGTATTCGCCCACCGCCTCGGCCGCGCGCACCGGGATCAGCAGCACCTGCTGGATCGGATACAGCACCACGCCGACCCCGACACGGATCGTGTCGAGCGCCTTCACGCGCGAATCGACGATGATCAGCGCGATCGCGAGGAAGGAAAAGAATGCCAGCCGCGCGCGGGCGGAGACGCCCTGGTTGAATAACGGCGGCGGACCGTGTTCCATCAGCCCGATTGAATCATGGCGCGCAGCGCCACGTCGGTCTCAGCCCTGCGCGAAGATCGAGCCGAGCTTGTCCATCCGCTCCAGCGCGATGCCGCAGCCGCGCACCACGCACGTGAGCGGATCCTCGGCCACCAGCACCGGCAGGCCGGTTTCTTCCATCAGCAGGCGGTCGAGGTCGCGCAGCAGCGCGCCGCCACCGGTCAGCATCATGCCGCGGTCGGCGATGTCGGCGCCGAGCTCCGGCGGCGTCTGCTCCAGTGCGATCTTCACCGCGCTCACGATCTGGTTCAGCGGATCGGTCAGAGACTCGAGAATCTCGTTGCTGGAGATGGTGAAGCTGCGCGGGATGCCCTCCGACAGGTTGCGCCCCTTGACCTCCATCTCCTTGACCTCGGAGCCGGGGAACGCGGAGCCGATCTCCTTCTTGATCGCCTCGGCGGTCGGCTCTCCGATCAGCATGCCGTAGTTGCGGCGGATGTAGTTGATGATCGACTCGTCGAACTTGTCGCCGCCGACGCGCACGCTGCCCGAATAGACCATGCCGCCGAGCGAGATCACGCCGACCTCGGTGGTGCCGCCGCCGATGTCGACCACCATCGAGCCCGACGCCTCCGACACCGGGAGCCCCGCGCCGATCGCGGCCGCCATCGGCTCCTCGATCAGGAACACCTGCGACGCGCCGGCCGCCTCGGCCGACTCCTTGATCGCGCGCCGCTCGACCTGGGTGGAGCCGCACGGCACGCAGATGATGATGCGCGGGCTGGGCGCGAACAGGCTCGACGGGTGCACCATCTTGATGAACTGCTTGAGCATCTGCTCGGTGACGGTGAAGTCGGCGATCACGCCGTCCTTCATCGGGCGGATCGCCTCGATGTTGCCGGGCACCTTGCCGAGCATCTGCTTGGCCTCGCGGCCGACCGCGCGGATCGTGCGCTTGCCGCTCGGGCCGCCTTCCTGGCTGATCGCGACCACCGACGGCTCGTTCAGAACGATGCCCTTGCCGCGGACGTAGATGAGGGTGTTGGCAGTGCCGAGGTCGATCGCGAGATCGCTGGAGAAATAGCTGCGGAGGAAACCGAACATGGACGCCTTGTCTGTTCCTTGCTGCTCTGCGCCCATGCATGTCGGCGCAGGCGTGTGCTGAAGATCGGGTTGCGCCAGAGGGAGGCGGCAAAGCGCGAATGATAGACTAGATGTGCAGGTGGTCACTCTGATACGCGCGCGATTTCGAGTCGGCCACCTCCCCCGTTTCGATCATCCCTTCGTCCGTCCCGCCCGCACCGCGCCTCCGATGTCCCTATCCCTCGACGACGTCCGCCGCATCGCCCACCTCGCGCGCATCGAGATCAGCGAGGCGCAGGCCAAGGCTGCGCTGGCGCAGCTGAACGATATCTTCGCGATGATCGAGAAGATGCAGCAGGTCCCGACCGACGGCGTGGAGCCGATGTCGCACCCGCTCGGCGGCGATCAGCGCCTCCGCGACGATGTCGTGACCGAGCACGACCAGCGCGAGGCGAACATGCGCAACGCGCCCGAGCAGCAGGACGGGCTGTTCCTCGTGCCGAAGGTGATCGAATGAGCGCCGGGAGCGAACTGGCGCACCTGTCGGTGGCCGAGCTCGGCCGCCGGCTCGACGCGAAGGAAGTCTCGGCAGTCGAGCTGGCGCGGCACTTCCTTGCGCGCCTCGACACGCACCGGGAGCTGAACGCGTTTCTCGACGTGCGGCCCGAGGTCACGCTGGCGCAGGCGAGCGCCGCCGACGCCCGCCGCGCCAAGGGCGAAACCGGTGCGCTGCTCGGCGTTCCGCTCGCGCACAAGGACATCTTCGTCACGCGCGACTGGGCCACGACCGCGGGCTCTCGGATCCTGCGCGGCTACATGAGCCCGTTCGACGCGACCGTCGTCGACAACCTCGCGCGCGCCGGCATGGTCTGCCTCGGCAAGCTCAACTGCGACGAGTTCGCGATGGGCTCGAGCAACGAGAACAGCGCGTACGGCAATGTGCTGAACCCGTGGGACACGCGCGCGGTGCCGGGCGGATCGTCGGGCGGATCGTCGGCGGTGGTCGCGGGACGCATCGCGCCGGTGGCGACCGGCACCGACACCGGCGGGTCGATCCGCGAGCCGGCCGCGTTCACCGGGGTGACGGGCCTGAAACCCACCTACGGGCGTGCATCGCGCTGGGGCGTGGTCGCGTTCGCCTCCAGCCTCGACCATCCGGGGCTGTTCACGCAGTCAGCCGAGGACGCGGCGCTCGTCTGCAACGCGATGCTCGGCTTCGATCCGAAGGATTCGACCAGCGTCGACCGCCCGGCCGAGGACTTTTCCCGCCACCTGAACATGTCAATGCAGGGGCTGAGAATCGGCGTGCCGCCGGAGTTCTTCGGCACCGGGCTGCAGCCGGATGTCGAATCCGCGGTGCGCGCCGCGCTCGCCGAATACGAGAAGATGGGCGCGAAGCTCGTCGACATCCGGCTGCCGAACGCGGACCTCGGTATCCCCGTCTACTACGTGATCGCGCCGGCGGAGGCGAGCTCCAACCTGTCGCGCTTTGACGGCGTGCGCTACGGACATCGCACGAAGGAGTACGCCGATCTAATCGACATGATCAAGAAGTCGCGCTCCGAAGGCTTCGGCGACGAGCCGAAGCGGCGGATCCTGATCGGCACCTACGTGCTGTCGCACGGCTACTACGACGCCTACTTCATCAAGGCGATGAAGGTGCGGCGGCTGATCGCCGATGATTTCCAGCGCGCGTTCCGCGAGTGCGACGTGATCGCCGGCCCGGTGACGACCAGCGTCGCATTCGAGTTCGGCGAGAAGTCCGCCGATCCGGTCGAGATGTACATGTCCGACCTGTACACGATTCCCGCCGACCTTGTCGGCGTGCCGGCGCTGTCGATCCCGTGCGGGTTCGGCCAGGGGGAGAAGAACGCGCGCCGGCCGGTCGGGCTGCACCTGATGACCAACCATTTCGAGGAAGCCAAGCTGCTGGGCATCGCGCACGCGTACCAACGCGCGACCGACTGGCACAGGCGCGTTCCCGCGGGGTTCTGACATGGCCTGGGAAGTCGTGATCGGGCTGGAAACGCACGCGCAGCTTTCGACCGCGAGCAAGATCTTTTCCGGCGCCAGCACCGCCTTCGGCGCCGAGCCGAACACACAGGCCTGCGCGGTCGATCTCGCGCTGCCGGGCGTGCTGCCGGTACTGAACCGCGGCGCGGTCGAGCGCGCGATCAGCTTCGGGCTGGCGATCGGCGCCACGATCGCGCCGCGCTCGATCTTCGCGCGCAAGAACTATTTCTACCCCGACCTGCCGAAGGGCTACCAGATCAGCCAGTACGAGATTCCCGTCGTGCAGGGCGGATCGCTGACCTGCCTCGTGACGCCGAAGAAGGGCGAGCCGTACGCGAAGACGGTGCGGCTAACCCGCGCGCACCTGGAGGAAGACGCCGGCAAGTCGCTGCACGAGGACTATCACGGCATGACCGGCATCGACCTGACCCGCGCCGGCACGCCGCTGCTGGAGATCGTGTCCGAGCCCGACATGCGCTCGTCGGACGAGGCGGTCGCGTACGCGAAGGCATTGCATACGCTGGTGGTCTGGCTCGGCATCTGCGACGGCAACATGCAGGAAGGCAGCTTCCGCTGCGA
>JBAIYN010000356.1:0-2232 GCA_037915775.1 Burkholderiales bacterium
CTTTGATGCGTCTTTCCCTGACAACCTGGAACATCAACTCGGTGCGCCTGCGCATCGACCTGGTCGCGAAATTCCTGAAATCGGTGCGGCCGGACGTGCTGTGCCTGCAGGAGACCAAGTGCATCGACGACGCGTTCCCGCGCAAGCGCTTCAAGCGGCTCGGCTACGAGCACGTCGCGCTGAACGGGCAGAAGGGCTATCACGGCGTCGCCATCGTCTCGAAGCTGCCGTTCGAGAGCACGGACATCCGCACCTTCTGCGACAAGGTCGATTCGCGCCACATCTCGGTCTCCTTCGGCGAGAAGGCGCAGCTTGCGAAGCCGCTGGTGCTGCATAATTTCTACGTGCCCGCCGGCGGCGACGTTCCCGATCCCGGCGCAAACCCGAAGTTCGAGCACAAGCTTCGTTTTCTCGACGAGATGAAGGCCTGCGAGCCGCTGCATCCGCGCGGCGAGGACCGCCACGTCCTGGTCGGCGACCTCAATGTCGCGCCGCACGAGAACGACGTCTGGTCGCACAAGCAGCTTCTCAAAGTCGTCTCGCACACCCCGATCGAGTGCGAAAAGCTGCTGGCGGCGCAATCGCACGGCGAATGGTTCGACGTGGCGCGCGAGCGCATACCGTTGTCGGAAAAGGTCTACACCTGGTGGAGCTACCGCGCCGCCGACTGGACGGTCGGCGACCGCGGCCGCAGGCTCGATCACATCTGGGTCTCGCGCGCGCTCAAGGACAAGGTCAGCGACTTCCGGATCCTGCGCGACGCCCGCGGGTGGCAACGGCCGTCGGATCACGTGCCGGTCACGGCGACGCTGGAAGTGTGATCGGGGTGGGCGCCCTACGAGCTCAGCTTTGCGCCGGCCATCAGAATGTCGCTGGCAATCTGGCTGGAGCGGTTGGCGAACTCGTCGCGCAGCCTTCGCGCGGCGGCAGGATCGCTTTCCAGCACGCGCTGAAACAGGCTGCGCGCCACGCGGATGACGGAGGACTGCTCCAGCGCGATCGCCGTCGACGGCCGCTGCATCGCGACCACGAGCGCAAGCTCGCCGATCAGCGCGCCGGGTCCGGCGATCGTCTCGGTGCCGATATCATCCTGGATCCGGAACACCCCGCGCTGCACGACGAACCCGGCATCCGCGTCGTCGCCCTGGTTGAACAGGATGTCGCCGCGGGCGAAATTCCGCTGCTCCGAGCCGATCGCGAGCATGCGCAGCGCCGCGTTCCCCAGGAGGCGCAGGGTCGGTACTCGCTCCAGCAGCGCGACATCATCTTCGATCGACATTCAGAACCGGTGACCGGGACGCTAAATTTGAGCCGAATCGGCGCCCCGAATCGTATCACGGCACCAGCTTGTAGCCACCGGCTTCCGTCACCAGGATCTCGGGATTGGCGGCATCCTTCTCGATCTTCTGGCGCAGCCGGTAGATATGGGTTTCCAGCGTATGCGTGGTGACGCCCGAATTGTAGCCCCAGACCTCCTGCAAGAGGGTCTCGCGGGAGACCGGCAGCTGGCCGGCGCGGTAGAGGAAACGCAGGATCGCGGTTTCCTTCTCGGTGAGCCGAACTTTTCGGGCATTTGCCGCCGTGAGCATCTTCGAGCCGGGGCGGAAGCTGTAGGGGCCGACCGAAAATACCGCGTCCTCGCTGGCCTCGTGCTGGCGGAGCTGGGCCCGGATCCGCGCCAGCAGCACCGCGAAGCGGAAGGGTTTTGCCACGTAGTCGTTGGCGCCGGATTCCAGCCCCAAGATCGTGTCCGAATCGGTGTCATGGCCGGTGAGCATGATGATCGGCGCCTTGAAGCCGCCCTTGCGCAAGCTGCGCACGACCTCGCGACCGTCGGTATCGGGCAGGCCGACGTCCATCAGCACCAGGTCGGGCGAATTGGCCTTGGCGGCGGTGGCGCCCTTGGCGCCGGTATCGACGGCGGAGGCTTCGAACTCGTCGTGCAGCGACAATTGCTCCACCAACGTGTCGCGCAGATCGGAATCGTCATCCACGATCAGGATCTTGCGGGCAGTGGGCATGGGTACAGTCCTTTTAGCGCGGCGGGATGCAGAGCAGCCGAACCCGGGCCAGAAACAGCGTCGTCCCAGACCGTGGTTCGTCTGAAGTAGGGTTTTGTTACCGATTCACAAGCCGGCGGTAGTGTACTCCAGTTCGGCCGGCAGTGAGATGAAGGTCCTGTAATGCAAAAATAGAGCATCTTTGGGTCGGCAGGCAATTGCGCGCGGCGGG
>JBAIYN010000070.1:0-2575 GCA_037915775.1 Burkholderiales bacterium
GTCGACAATGCCGGCACGTCGCCGGCGCGCTTCTTGATCCAGTACTCGACCGCCTTGACGTCGTGATTGGTCTGCGCCTCGATCGCCTTGATCTCCTCGCAATCGGTCACGCTGAAGTCCTGCACCAGCGTCCGCAGCCGCTGCTGCGCACTATCCGGCAGCGGCGCCAGTTCCGGCAGACCGAGCTGCGACAGGGCGATCAGCCATTCGATCTCGACACGCAGGCGCGCCCGCATGAAAGCGAACTCGGAGAACACATCGCGCAGCGGCGCCGTGGTGCGGCTGTAGCGACCGTCCAGCGGCGAAAGCGCGGTCAGCGCCGACAATTCGAGCGAGACGTCCACGGGCAAGGCAGGAAAGTGCGGAGTTTGCGCACCAGAATGCAGCGCGCGCGGGCAGTCTAGCATCGCCCCTGTATTGATCGCGCCACGCCGTGCGCGTCCAACTACAACCAAAGCGGGTCAATCGAAGGTCCGTTGATATACTGAATCGCACAACGAGAACATCCGAACGGAAGCGTGAATTGAAAGTGTCCAAGGGCCTGCGACTGCTCGCCTCGCTGACTAGCCCGTACGTGCGCAAGGTCCGCATCGTGATGGCGGAAAAGCGCATCGACTGCCAGCTCGAGCTCGAGGATGTGTGGTCGCCTGACACGCGCATCCACGAATCCAATCCGCTCGGCAAGGTGCCCTGCCTGATCATGGAGGACGGCGGCGCCGTGTTCGATTCGCGCGTGATCGTCGAATACCTCGATACGATGACCCCGATCGGCAAGCTGATCCCCGCCGCCGGACGCGAACGCGCCGAGGTTCGCACCTGGGAAGCGCTCGCCGACGGAATTCTCGATGCGTCGGTCCTGGCGCGCCTCGAGGCCACGCAGCGTCCACCGGAGCAGCAGTCGCAGCAGTGGATCGAACGCCAGATGCGCAAGGTGCACTCGGGGCTGAAGGCAATGAGCCTGGGGCTGAACGACAAGCCCTGGTGCAACGGCCACGCCTACACGCTCGCCGACATTGCCGCCGGCTGCGCGCTTGGGTACCTGGACTTCCGATTCCCGGACCTCGGCTGGCGCGACGCTTATCCGAACCTGGGCAAGCTGTACGAGAAACTCGCCGCGCGGCAATCGTTCATCGACACGCAGCCTCCCAAGGCGTGAAAACGGTTGGTCGTTGCCCGTTTGTCGTTGCTCGTCAACGGACAACGGACAACGGGGAACCGACAACGAGTTCCGCTGCCGCCAGGTCCTCCAGCGCGGTTCCGACGGACTTGAACAGCGTGATCTCCTGCGCGCTCGCCCGCCCAACCTTCTTGCCGCGCACGATCTCGGCCAGTTCGGCGACGATGCTTGCGCGCGTGATCGCGCCGCGCTGCATCGGCTCGACCAGATCGCCGGCCTCGGCAAGCGCGCCCGCATAGGTATCGACGACGATCCGCGCCCGCGCGACGGCGGCGTCGTCGGCCTCGCGCATTGCCGGACGGAACCCACCGACCAGATCGAGGTGCGTGCCCGGCGCCAGCCACGCACCGTGCACCAACGGCTGGGTCGACGTCGTGGCGCAGGTGATGATGTGCGCATCGCGCACCGCGGACTCCAGATCGTTCGCGACCTCCACCGGCAGCCCGTCGTCGCGCAGCAGTTGCGCAGTGGTCTGCGTGCGCTGATCGCTGCGTCCCCATACGCGTACCCGCGTCAGGCGCGGACGCAGCGCGCAGTGCGCGCGGGCCATGTACGGCGCCAGCCGGCCGCTGCCCACCAGCAGAAGATTGCCGGCATCCGCCCGCGCCATGTAGCGCGCCGCGAGTGCGGATGCGGCCGCGGTCCGGCGCAGCGTCAGGTCCTCGCCGTCGATCACCGCGCGCGGTTCCCCACTGGCGCGATCGATCAGCACGTACAGGGCGTTGACCGTCGCCGTATCGCGCGCCGCGTTCCCGGGAAACACCGTGACCAGCTTCACGCCCAGCGCCGTCGGCGACCAGGCCGGCATCAGCAGCAGCGCATCCTGCGCGGACAACTCATGTGCATGGCGCACCGGCACCTCGGCCCCGCGCGCAAAGGCGTCCGCCAGCGCGTCGGCAAGCCGGCGATAGTCGAGCGCGCGCGCGACGTCGGCCGCTGAATAGAATCGAAGCATGAGGTGCATTGTATGAGCGGGACGCGCCGCGTCGTCATCGTCGGTGGCGGCGTGCTGGGAAGCGCGACGGCTTTCTTCCTCGCGCGCGACCACGGGGTGCGAGCGACCGTGCTCGAACGCGATCCGGCCTACCGCTGCGCGTCGAGCGCGCTGTCGGCCGGGTCGATCCGCCAGCAGTTCTCCAGCGCGATCAACATCCGCCTGTCGCAGGCAAGCCTCGCTTTCCTGCGCGGCATCGACGCCGAGCTGCGCGTCGATGTACCGGTCGACATCGGCTTCGTCGAGTCCGGCTACCTGTTTCTCGCCACGGCCGCCGGCGCCGGCACGCTGCGCGACAACCATCGCGTGCAGGTTGCCAACGGCGCGCCCGTGACGCTGCTGACGCAGGACGAGCTGGGCGCACGCTTTCCCTGGCTCGACACCGACGGGATTGCGCTTGCCGC
>JBAIYN010000342.1:0-2764 GCA_037915775.1 Burkholderiales bacterium
TGATTCCCGTCGTCAACCGGCTCGCGAAACGGTTCGCCAACGTGATCCTGACGCAGGACTGGCATCCGCCGCACCATGTCTCGTTCGCATCGAGCCACGCGGGTCGCCACCCGTTCGAGTCGATCGACCTGCCGTACGGCGCGCAGGTCCTGTGGCCCGACCACTGCGTGCAGGGCACGCGCGGTGCGGCACTGGCCGACGCGCTCGACATTCCGCACGCGCAGGCGATCGTGCGCAAGGGCTACCACGCGCACACCGACAGCTATTCCGCGTTCGTCGAGGCCGACCGCGTCACGTTGACCGGCTTGACCGGATTTCTGCGCGAGCGCGAGATCGAGACCGTCTACGCAGTCGGGCTGGCGACCGACTTCTGCGTCGCCTGGAGCCTGCTCGATGCAAGGCGCGCCGGCTTCAACGCGGTGCTGATCGATGACGGCTGCCGCGCGATCGACACCGGCGGTTCACTGGCCGCTGCGCGCCGCCTGCTCGCGGACGCGCAGGTGAAGACGATCCTGTCGACACAGATCGACTGAATCCGGAAGACCGGCGCGTTCGTTTTCCGCGCCACGCTACCAACAACCCGCCTGACGCGATGGTGGTAGTGGCTGCCGGGCTTTCGACCCGCATCCGCACGGGTGGTTCAGCGCCCATTCCGCATCCGGGCTTCATCGATCGCGCTTAGCAAATGCAGTGGATTTGCGCGCGCGCTTGGCACGGCTAAGTTGGCGCTGCCCATTCGCGCCCGGTTCATCACGCATGGAGGTCCCGATGAATCAGTTCGTGTACGCGATGCTCACGACGACCGCGTTGGCCTGGGGCATGTCCGCCTATGCACAGGTGATGAACTGCGCGGACGAGATCCGCCGGGTCGACGCCGCGCTGGCACGAGCCACCCAACTCGATCCGCAGCGCGTTGCCGAGGTACGCAGCCTGCGCAACGAAGCGTCGAAACTACAGGCCGAAGGCAAGACGGTCGAATGCCTGGCGACGATCGAGCGCGCCAAGGCGATCCTCGGTTTGCGGTGATCCCGGCCGCGCCGCGCCGAACCGCGGCCAAGACGGGACGCAGGCCATCGCGCGCAGTCGCAATCCGTTCCCCACTTTGAGCATGCCGTCGCACGGGCTTTAACGGCCGGGGCATGCTTCGCGATACTGGGGCCTCGAACTTTGGAGGCTCGCATGGTCAGGGCGGCTGGGCTCGCGGCGTTGGTTGTTGGATTGGCGGTGCTGCTGCAGGGCACGCACGCTGCCGAGGTGAACGTGGGGCTTTTCGGCATCACGGTCGGCGACGGGCCCATGGTGTCCGGGTCCGGCAGGACCGGCGAGGAGAAGCGTGCGCTCCCCGCCTTTTCCGCGCTTGAGGTCAGGGCGCCGGTCGACGTCACGCTGAAGGCGGCCAGCATCGAGCAGGCGACACTGCGCGGAGACGACAACGTGCTGCCACTGATCGAGACCCGTGTCGTCGATGGCCGCCTCGAGATCATGCTTGCGCGCGGCATGTCGATCTCGACCCGACACCGGGCCGAGGTCACGGTCGAGTTCAAGCAGTTGAATGCGATCCGCATCCGCGGTTCGGGCGACGTGCGTGCCGATACGATCAGCACGCCGGTGCTGGAGATCGTGATCGGCGGCGCGGGCGACGTGAGGCTGGACGACGTCGACCTGAACGCGCTCGCGGTCTCGGTGGCCGGCAGCGGCGATGTCGCCGCGCGCGGCCATGCGGACAGCGTCGGAGTGGTGATCGAAGGCTCGGGTGATGTGGACCTGCGCGGCGTGCAGGCGAAGCAGGCCGCGATCCGGATCCATGGCAGTGGCGACGTGACGGTCAGCCCTGCGGAGTCCCTCGACGTCGATCTGGACGGCTCGGGCGACGTCCGCTATCGCGGTTCGCCCCAGATCAAGAAACGGGTGCGCGGGTCGGGCTCGGTTGCGCCATTGAAGTAGGAACAGCCTTACAGTTCGCGCGGACGCCGACCGCGTGAACTCATGTCCCAGACTGCAAACCGCCCCTGGCTGCGCTACTACGGTGCCGTTCCACACAGCCTGAACTATCCGCCGGTCACGCTGTACGCGGCGGTTGCTGCGACCGCGCAGAAGACGCCGGATGCGATCGCGTGGGACTTCTTCGGCACCACGTCGACCTATCGGCAGCTGATCGCGTCGATCGATGCCTGCGCCGATGCGCTCGCGTCGCTCGGACTGGCCGCGGGAGATCGCCTGCTGATCTCGATGCCCACCGCGCCCGCCGGTGTGATTGCGTTTTACGCCGCCAACAAGCTCGGCGTCGTGCCCGCGCTGATCCACCCGCTGTCCGCCGCGCCGGAGATCGAGCATTACCTGAACGCGAGCCGCGCGCGCGTGGCGCTGACACTCGACGCGTTCTACGGCGTGTTCGCCCGGCTCGAGCCGGCGCAGCCTCTGCGGCACATCGTGCTGGCGCGGATCGGCGATTACCTGAAACCGCTGAAGCGGTTCGGTTTCTGGCTCACGAAAGGACGCAAGATCGCCGCGGTTCCGAGCGATCCGCGCGTGCGCTGGTGGGCCGACCTGATGGCCACCCCGCATCCGCGTGCCGCTGCGCCGAAGGGCGATACCGACGATCCGGCGGCGATCCTGTTCTCGGGCGGCACGACCGGTGTGCCGAAGGGCATCGTGCTGTCGAACCGCAACCTGATCGCCGAGGGCATGCAGGCGGCAGCATGGGGCGGGATGGCGCAGGGCGACTCGATCCTGGCGATCCTGCCGATCTTTCACGGCTTTGGGC
>JBAIYN010000090.1:0-2053 GCA_037915775.1 Burkholderiales bacterium
ATCATGCGCAAGATCTTCAAGCGCGAAGGACCCGTGACGCACGAAGGCCGCGAGATCAGCCTGCCCTACAAGGGCGAAGGCTCCGCCGGACTGGCCAAGCCGCTAAAGTCGATCCTGCACATGAACCCCGACATCCCGATCTATCTCGCCACCGGCGGCGAATCGATGGTCAAGCTGACGGCTGAGATCGCCGATGGCTGGCTGCCGATGGGTTTCGTGCCGGGCGCCATGGAGGAGTACGGCCCGTGGCTGGAGGAAGGTTTTCGCCGCGCCGGCAATAGCAAGAGCCTGAAGGATTTCACCATCCAGGCCTCGGTGCATGTCGAAGTCGACAACGACGTCAAGGCAGCGCTGCAGCGCCTGAAGCCGCAGGTGGCGCTCTATGTCGGCGGCATGGGTCACCGGACCAAGAATTTTCACAATGACATCATGGTCCGGCGCGGCTTCGGCGACGCGGCGAAGCGCATCCAGGAACTGTTCCTCGCGGGCCACAAGGACGAAGCGGTCGCCGCGGTGCCTGACGAGTGGGTCGATCTGAAGTCGCTGGTCGGGCCACCGGCGCGCATCCGCGAACGCTACCGCGCCTGGGAGGACAGCGGCGCGGATTCGCTCAGCGTGCGATCGCACCAGCCCGAGGCAATCGAGGTGATGGCGAAGGCTGCGCGGCTGAACTAATGCGCGAGGGGCGCCGCTCTGGTGGCGCTCCCGGAAAATATCTGACGAGTGGAGAACAAGCGTCATGCGTCCACCACTTCGCGTCGGCACCGTCTACGATTTCCGCAACACGCCGGGCTCCGGCCTGGACATGCCGAGCCTGTATGCCGCGATCATGGACCAGATCGTGATGCTCGACGGGATCGGACTCGACCTCGTGTGGTTCACCGAGCATCACTTTCTCGATGACGGCTACCTGCCGTCGTGGGTGCCGATGGCGGGCGCGATTGCCGCGCGGACCAAACGCGTGCGGCTGTCGAGTGACGTCTGCCTGCTGCCATTCAATCACCCGGTGCGGCTCGCCGAAGATCTCGCGGTGCTCGACAACATCAGCAACGGCCGGATCGAGATCGGCGTTGGCATGGGCTACGCACCGCACGAGTTCCGTGGTTTCGGTATGCCCGTGTCGCGCCGCGTGTCGCTGACCGATGAAGGCATCGAAGTGCTGCGTCATTGCTTCACCGGCGAGAAGTTCAGTTTCCATGGCAAACGCTACGATTTCGACGACGTGGTGATCAGACCGCGCTACGTGCAACAAGGCGGCCCGCCCCTCTGGATCGCCGCGATGTCGGAGGCAGGCGCGCAGCGCGCCGCACGCAATGACAGCAACTTCCTGCCGCAGGGTGCGCGCTCGATGGTGCTCGACCCGTGGCGCGCGACGCTGAAAGCGTCGGGCCGCGACCCCGACAGCTACCGCGTCGGCATCATCCGCTCCTGCCTCGTGACCGACGATCCCGAACGCGATTGGCAGCCGGTGCGCGCCGCCGAGCGCTATCGCGGCCAAGTCTATCGCAGCTTCAACAAGGACGAGAAAGGTGCCGGCGGTGTTGCGGCCAACACGCGCGAGGCCAGTATCCCGCAGACCTGGGTGGTCGGCAACATCGAGCACTGCGTCAAGGAGCTGACAGCCTTCGTGCGCGAATACGGCATTACCGATCTCGTCACCTGGGCGGTGCCGCCCGGCCTTCGGCCGGAGCAGATGAACGGCAGTCTCGAAAGCTTCGTGCGCGACGTGGCGCCCCGCGTCAAAGCCGCAGCCGCGGCCTAGCGCGGAAGGAAGGACAGCCCATGGGTGTCGCGATTGGACTGGGCTGTGCCGAGTTTCCATTTTCGGGCGCGGCGGCGTACTGGCGCTGGATCGACATGTGCGAGGCCGGCGGTGTGGATTCGATCTGGCAGACCGACCGGATCGTCAGCCGTCAGCCGTTCCTTGAGTCGATGACCACGATGGCCGCGTTAGCGGGGCGAACGCGGCGCATGCGGTTCGGCATGAACGTCGTGTCGCTGGCGTTCCGCGATCCCGTGCTGCTGGCCAAGCAGTGCGCCACCATCGACGTGT
>JBAIYN010000240.1:0-3133 GCA_037915775.1 Burkholderiales bacterium
TTCGCGCCTTGCCGGATGAGCGCGCGAACCCCAACCGACGGCCAGCCGGCGTCACACTTACCTGACTACGCAGGTCGCGGCGTCTCCGATGGCCGGCAGCCGAAGAGTTGCCGGTAATGCGTGGTGAAATGGCCAAGATGCCAGAAGCCCCAGCCCGCGGCGATATCCTGGATCGAGGCTGCGGCGCGCGGCGTGGTCTTCAGGGCGCGCCGCACGCCGTGCAGTCGCACGGCGCGCAGATACTCGACCGGAGACGTGCCGAGCACGTGCTCGAACGCGTACTGAAGGCTGCGCCGCGACACGCCGATCACTTCGCAAAGTCGTTCGACGAAGATCGGTTCGTCCGTGTGCGCCATAACGTAGTCGGTCGCGCGCTGCACGATGGCGCGCTGGTTGGCGTGCCGCTCGGTGTGCAGCGGTTGCGTCACCGAATCGAGCCCCGCCTTGGTCAGCCCCTCGGTCACTTCGTCGCGGATCTGTTCGCGTACGCCGGCGACCGAAAGCCGCGCCGGGTCCGCTTCGATGGTCTCGAACAGCGACTTCACCAGAGTCCGCAGGCGCGCGGCTGCGTCCGGATTCATCCGGATCAGGCGATTCGGAGTCCGTGCGGCGCCGGGTTCCTGAACGAAGCGCGATCCGCCAAACGACGCGACCTTCGACTGCGGGATCGATATGCCGACGATGTCCAGCGTCGGTGACGTCAGGAAATCGAGTTCGCCGCACGGTCCCAGCACCAGCATCGTGTCGAGATCCATCGGCTGTCCGCAGAAGCGGGCGAGTCCATCCATCGCGAGAGGGATTCCGAATGTCACCGAGCCCGGCCAAGCGCGCCCGGCCTGATAGATGCGGCGATTGCTGCGCTCGCGGAACACCTGCATCGAGTCGAACCACAGATCGGTGGTCAGTCCCTGGAAGCGCCCGGGGGTGAGTTGCTGATACACCTGGTCCCAGGCGTGCAGGCGCTGCGCCGCTTCATCGGCGTCGTGGCTCTCGTTGCACGCAAATGCGAATTCGGGCGGCGGCGGACCTGCGGCGCCGCTCGTGCCTATGGCCTGGCTGGTGACGGACATGGATTCCTCTCCCTGCATGCGCCTGCGGTGCGAGGTCCGCACCGGGCGCCTCTGTTTTGCGCCCATTCTGCGGCATCCGATAAGGCGCGGCAATGTTTGTCCGGAATTCCCGACCGCGACGATCGGCGATGTGTTGCCGATGTGGGATAACGATCGGCGCCGGTTCGACTCTAATGTGACAGCCCTTCCGCATATGCGGCACACGCTTGAGGAGACCGCAGATGAGCAAGACCCAGACCCCGAGAGTTCCGGTCGACCGCATGTCGCTGGTGCGTGGTCCGACCGATGTCCCCCTGTCCGAGCAGACGGTGCATCAGGTGCTGGCCGCGGCGGCAAGCCGATGGCCGCAGCGCGACGCCGCCGTGTTTCTCGAACAGGGCGTCCGCTGGACATGGTCGCAGCTGGCGCAGGAGGTCGAGCGCGCCGCAGCGGGGTTCTGGCGCCTCGGCGTGCGCAAGGGCGACCGCGTCGGCATCTGGTCGCCGAACCGTTCCGAGTGGCTGGTGACCCAGTTCGCGACCGCGCGCATCGGCGCGATCCTAGTCAACGTCAACCCCGCCTACCGGCTGGCCGAGCTCGAGTACGCGCTGAACAAGGCTGGCGTCAGCGTGCTCGTCAGCGCGGCCGCGTTCAAGTCGAGCGACTACCTTGGCATGCTGCAGAAGCTTGGCTTCGGCAGCGAAGCGGCCGCGAAGCTGCCGCAGCTGAAGACGGTCGTGCGTCTCGGCGAGGAGTCCACGCCCGGCATGCTGAACTGGAGCCGGATGACGAAAATGGGGGCGGCGGGCATCGCCGACCTGCCGCCAGAGGATGCGCTGAAGTGCCGCGAGGCGATCAACATCCAGTTCACCAGCGGGACGACCGGGGCGCCGAAGGGTGCGACCCTGACGCACCACAACATCGTCAACAACGCGCTGGCGATCGCGCAGTGCATGCGCTTCAGCGAGCGCGACGGCCTGTGCATCCCGGTGCCGCTGTATCACTGCTTCGGCATGGTGCTGTCGGTGCTCGCATGCGTGGTGAGCGGCGCGAAGATGGTGTTCCCGAGCGAGGGCTTCGACCCGCGGGCGACGCTGGCGGCGGTGCAGGCGGAGAGATGCACCGCGCTGCACGGCGTGCCGACGATGTTCATCGCCGAACTCGACCACCCGGATTTCGGGCAGTTCGACCTGCGCTCGCTGCGCACCGGGATCATGGCCGGGGCGCCGTGCCCGATCGAGGTGATGCGCCGGGTGCAGAGCGACATGCACATGCACGAGGTGACGATCGCCTACGGCATGACGGAAACCAGCCCGGTGTCGTTCCAGAGCGCCACCGACGACCCGATCGAAAAGCGCGTGACCACGGTCGGGCGCGTGCTGCCGCACCTGGAGGTGAAGGTCATCGACGCCGAGGGCCGCGTCGTTCCGGTCGGAAAAAAGGGCGAACTGTGCACGCGCGGCTACTCGGTGATGCTCGGCTACTGGGACGACGAGAAGCGCACGCGCGAGTCGGTGCGCGACGGCTGGATGCACACCGGCGACCTGGCGACGATCGACGCCGAGGGCTACTGCAACATCGTCGGCCGGGTCAAGGACATGGTGATCCGCGGCGGCGAGAACGTCTATCCGCGCGAGGTCGAGGAGTTCCTGTTCCGGCATCCGAAGGTGGCCACCGTGCAGGTGTTCGGCGTTCCCGACCAGCGCTACGGCGAGGAGCTCGCCGCGTGGATCGTCACCAAGCCGGGCGCCACCTGCACCGAAGAGGAGATCCGCGACTTCTGCCGCGACCAGATCGCGCACTACAAGGTGCCGCGCTACATCCGCTTCGTGCAGGAGCTGCCGGTCACGGTGACCGGCAAGCCGCAGAAGTTCCTGATGCGCGAGGCGATGATGCGGGAACTCGGCCTGCGCGCTGTCGACACCGCCTGACAAGCGCGCGCCGGTGTGCGGCGCAACAATCGGGCGCGGCCGATTTTTCTTGATTTTGCGCATACGACGCGAACCGTTGCGCTCCGATCATGCCGAACCGAATTGCCAATCCGGGATAACAGCGAACGTAAAAAGCAAGTTAAGTTGTCCCGC